>JANMDE010000211.1:0-2752 GCA_031376105.1 Variovorax sp.
GTTTTTCAAGCTGTGCAATCAACTTGGTCGCCGAGGGTTGGCCGATGCAGAGATCGGTCGCTGCCTTGCTAAACGAGCCTAAATCCACCACGCGGACAAAGAGCTTCATCGCTTGAAAACTGGTCATTGTCAAAGTAGACCACGAGTCCGATTTAATTGCAATATTCCATTGAAGAATAACCAAAATTCCACGGGCGCTACTTCCGCACAGTGCAGCGCTCAGCCATGATCCACAGTAATGCTTCGGATTACGAATCATTGCCATCACAAATACAAACAGGAGACCATTGATGACCTACCTTCGCCCTCACTTGATTGCATTGGGTATCTTCTCGGCCGCGCTACCTAGCTCAGGCTTTGCTCAGGCCTACCCCAGCAAGCAAGCCGTGCGCTTGATCGTGCCATTCGCCCCTGGCGGCACGACCGATCTGCTGGCCCGCGTCATTTCAACCAAGATGGGCGCAGCGCTGGGCCAAACGGTGATCGTGGAAAACAAAGGCGGTGCTGGGGGCGCCATCGGTGCAACAGAGGTGGCAAAGGCGCAGCCTGATGGCTACACGCTGCTGATGTCGTCCGTCTCCACGATGGCTGCCAACCCTGCCATCAACCCCAAAACGCCATATGACCCCAATACTGATTTTGTTCATATCGTGAATGTCGCAGCTACGCCCAACGTGATTGCGGTGCATCCTTCGTTTCCAGCCAAAGACTACAAAAGCTTTGTCGCGCTGTTGAAGAAAGAACCCGGTAAACACAGCTATGCGTCCGCTGGTCAAGGCACAGTGGGCCACCTCATGGCAGAGGTATACAAGAGCGAGGCGAAGGTCTTCATCACGCACATTCCTTATCGTGGCTCCGGCCCCGCGCTTAACGATGTCGTTGCGGGTCAAGTCAGTATCGTGGCCGACAACCTGCCCACCTCCCTGCCCTTCATACTTGACAAGCGCCTGATACCCATCGTAGTCGCCGCTCCGAAGCGTTTGGCGCAATTGCCCAATGTGCCCACCTTCAGCGAAGTGGGCTTGGCCGCCGTCAACCGCATGTCTTTCTTAGGTGTGTCTGCCCCCAAAGGCACGCCCAAGGACATCGCCGACAAATTGAATGCAGCCATCAATACCGCCTTAGCTGACCCTTCAGTGAGGCAGCGCATTGAAGCCACCGGCGGCATCGTGGTCGGCAATTCATCTGCAGAGTATCAAAAGCAAGTGAAGGATGAGTTTGAAATTTACAAAACAGCGGTGAAGACACAAGGCCTCAAGCCCGATTGAAAAGAAAACCATGCCAAATTTTGCTGCCAACTTGACGATGCTATTTACCGAACTACCTTTTTTAGAACGGTTCGCCGCAGCATCCAAGGCCAATTTCAAAGCTGTTGAATTTTTGTTTCCTTATGATTACGCATTGGAGGACATCCAACAGCGGCTCCAAGTCAACGGACTAAAACTGGTGCTACATAACTTGCCGGCAGGCGACTGGGCAGCTGGTGAACGCGGCATCGCCTGCTTGCCCAATCGCATTGAAGAGTTTCGCATTGGCGTGGCCAACGGTATTCGGTATGCCAAAGGCTTGGGCGTTCACCAGCTTAACTGCTTGGTGGGCAAAACGCCTGATGGAATTGACGCTGAATTAGTGCGCCAGACCTTGGTGGAGAACCTTCGCTACGCCGCCAAAGAGCTCCAAGCGCATGGTCTTACCCTCTTAGTCGAACCCATCAACACTTTTGATATTCCTGGCTTTTATTTAAACCGCACTGAGCAAGCCATTGAGCTGCTCAATGAAGTGGGCGCCTATAACGCTTTTGTGCAGTATGACATCTACCATGCCCAGCGCATGGAGGGCGAATTAGGTGCGACCCTTCGAAAGTATCTGCCACGCATCGGCCATATTCAACTGGCAGACAACCCAGGCCGCAACGAGCCAGGCACGGGGGAGATTAACTACCGTTGGCTGTTCGATCACCTCGACGCCATTGGCTATTCAGGCTGGATCGGTTGCGAATACAAACCGGCTACCGACACCTTGGCCGGGCTCGGTTGGCGCAAGCAACTTGTTCGATAGGCGCTGAACCCACAACTTCTCCATTAGCAGGACTTTCTAGGTAAAAAATGACAACACAACCCCAAAAAATCGGATTCATAGGCCTTGGCACCATGGGCACCCCCATGGCGGAGCATCTCATCCGCGCGGGCCACCAACTCTTTGTCAGCACCGTCGGCCGAATCCCCGCCCTCATTGCCACCCAAGCTACAAAGATGTGCGCCAATTCCCGCAGCGTGGCCGAGCTCGCCGATATTATTTTCATCATGGTGCCAGACACGCCAAACGTCGAAGAAGTATTGTTTGGCGCAGATGGCCTCGCAGCCGGCCTTTCAAAAGGCAAGACGGTGGTTGACATGAGCTCTATTTCGCCTATCGAAACCAAAGTGTTTGCCAAGAAAATCAACGCACTTGGCTGCGATTACCTTGACGCGCCTGTCTCGGGAGGCGAAGTGGGTGCGAAGAATGCCACGCTGTCCATCATGGTCGGCGGTGCAGAGGATGTATTCGCCAGAGTGAAGCCTCTGTTTGAGCTGATGGGCAAGAACATCACCTTGGTCGGCGGCAATGGTGACGGCCAAACTGCCAAAGTCGCTAACCAAATCATCGTGGCGCTCAATATTGAGGCTGTGGCAGAAGCACTCTTGTTTGCCGCCAAAGCTGGGGCCGATCCGGCGCGCGTGCGCCAGGCGTTGATGGGTGGCTTTGCATCTTC
>JANMDE010000286.1:0-9488 GCA_031376105.1 Variovorax sp.
CGCGGAAGCAAAATGCGTGTTCGAACGCGCATTGGCGAGCAATGGATCGAGCATCCGCAATTCAGGTTTTCGCCGAATAACATACATGCGGTTGATATTGAGATGCCTCTCTGATTTTTGTATCGACCTCCAGCGAGCCCCTCGCAGACGCACATGTGCGCTCGGGAATACCCTATCGCCACGCCGTTTGCACACAACTAGAATTCATGAAACCGCTTTCATAACACCATTTACGAAATACCAAAGCGCTTTTCATAAGGACTCATGATGACTGAAACGAAGCCCGCTACCCACAAGGTTCCTTTTTCTCATAAGGTCGCGTTTGGTCTTGGCATGCTGGCCAATCAAATGTTTCCCGCCGCTTTAGGGATCTTCATGGTCGTCTTGGTGCAGGATATGGGCTTCCCCACTTGGATGTGGGGCTTCCTATTTTTCTTACCTCGGGCATACGATGCGATCATTGACCCGATCATGGGATTCATCTCTGACAACACGCGGTCAAAGTGGGGACGCCGTCGGCAATATGTGTTTATCGGTGCCATCATGCTCGGTATCGGCTTCGTCGCGATGTGGCAGCTGCACCGCGAGGATGGTTTGATGTACAACTTTCTGTATTTTCTCTTTTGGTCTCTCGTATTCTTCACCGGACTGACTGTTTTTAGCATTCCTTACGTGGCCATGGGCTACGAGATGAGCGATGACTTCCATGAGCGCACAAGCATCATGGCAGTTGCTCAATGGATTGGTCAATGGGCGTGGGTCATTGCGCCTTGGTTTTGGGTGGTCATGTACGATCCAAAATGGTTTCCGAATGCGGACACGGCAACTCGCACGCTGTCGATTTGGGTGGGCATCGCCTGCATGCTACTCGCAATGGTGCCCGCTATTTTTCTGCCCAGCCGCTCTACTAAGGATGATACCCACTTAATCCCGCTGACGTTTGCTAACGTGGGACAAGGCTTCAAGGAACTCATGGCCGGCTTCAAGGAGGCTTTTGGCTGCACTCCTTTCCGCAAACTGTGCGGGGCAACCTTCCTCGTTTTCAACGCCTTCAACACGGTAGCGGCGTTCTCATTCTTTATCGTCGTATACCACCTGTTCAGCGGCAGTACAGTGGCGGCAGGTATTTGGCCAACTCTGTTCGGCAGCCTCGGCGCACTGGTCACCACTTTTGCAGTGATTCCGACGGTCGCGTGGCTTTCGCGCAAATTCGGCAAGAAGATGGCCTTTATGGTTTCGCAAGGCGTCTCGATTGTTGGCTATATCCTTCTTTGGCTTCTGATGATCCCAGGCAAGCCATGGATGTTTATGCTGGCCCTGCCGTTCTTCTCATTTGGTATCGGTGGTTTGTTCACCGTGATGATGTCGATGACGGCGGACGTGTGCGATCTCGATGAACTGGCCACAGGCAAACGACGCGAGGGTATTTTCGGTGCCATTTACTGGTGGATGGTCAAACTGGGCTTCGCCGTTGCAGGTCTTCTCAGCGGTGCCATCATGGCATTCGTTGCTTTCACCCCAGGTGCAGCCACGCAACCTGCGGGCGCCGTAGAGGGACTTCGGCTTTTCTATTCCGGCGTGCCAATCGTTGGTACTCTGCTAGCCATGTGGATCATGCGCGACTACGATCTTGACGAAAGCCGAGCCAAAGAAGTAAACGCCGAACTTGAGCGGCGCAAGAGGCGCGTTAGCGGCGGCTCTGGCGCTCGACCTTGGTTGGCAGAGCATGGACTTCTTCTTCCAGATACGGAAAAGTCTCCGATGAATGGCAAAACGAGCCTAGAAGTCCGGGAACTATACATCGAGCAATTCAATCGCGGGATGTACGGCCTTTGTTTTAGCCCGTACACACCGGGCCAGAGCGTGAACGACGTTTTGTCGCAAGCTCAGATACGTCAGCGCTTGGCTTGTGTTGCGCCCCACACTCGCTGGGTGCGCTCATTCTCCTGTACGGGCGGCCACGAGCTGATTCCTCAAGTGGCGAAGGAACTAGGATTGAAAACAGTTGTCGGAGCTTGGATCAGCTCTGACCGTGAGCGCAATGAGCGCGAAATTGCGGCGCTGATCGCCCTTGCCCAAAAAGGAATGGTCGGAATGGCGGTCGTTGGAAATGAAGTGCTGCTGCGCGGCGATCTTTCGGAGACGGAACTGCTCGACTATATTGCGCGTGTCAAGACGCTCGTGCCTGACGATGTCCCCGTGGGTTGCGTCGACGCCTATTTTCATTTCCTAGAGCGACCATCCCTGGTCGCTGCCTGCGACGTATTGCTCCCCAACTGTTACCCATTCTGGGAGGGCGCCTCAATCGACGAGGCCGCGCAATACTTGCGCCGAATGCACGGATTGGTTAAGGCTGCTGGCGGCGACAAGCCTGTTGTCGTTGCAGAAACCGGCTGGCCTGGAAGTGGCCAAGCCGTCGGCAAGGCAGTGCCCTCGTCTGAGAACGCTATGCGCTACTTTGTGGAAGTGCAGCAATGGGGCAGAGGCGAAGGAGCGAAATTGTTCTATTTCTCGTCGTTTGACGAGCCTTGGAAACTTGCCCAAGAAGGTGAAGTGGGTACGCAGTGGGGCTTGTGGGACAAGGACGAGAACCGAAAATACTTGACATAAGCGGCGCTCGTAGAGCCACCCTTATTCAACGGAGTCCGGGGCGCCACCGTGCGCCCAATTGCGGCTGCCCGTTGAGGGAAAGAAACCTGATTGGGGGTCAAGCATCTCGCCATAGAATGCGAGGCCAAGCAGGTTTCAGCATCACTGTGATCAGGAATCGGCTTCATTTCATGCTGATGAACCGCCTAAAATCCATTATTCTTGGCTCACTTTAGTGAGTCACTTTGCCCTATGGAGAACTCCTCAATGACCACCGCCAACGCGCATGCCACCTCTCAACCGCACGTGATGAACACGTATGGCCGCGTGCCGATTGCGTTATCGCATGGGCAGGGCTCGCGAGTGTGGGATGTGAATGGCAAGAGCTATTTGGATGCGCTGGGCGGTATTGCGGTCAATACTTTGGGGCATAACCACCCCAAATTGGTGCCAGCGCTGCAAGATCAGCTCACCAAGCTCATTCACACCAGCAATTATTATTTTTGCCCCAATGCGGAAAAGCTGGCTGCGATGCTGGTGGAGCGTAGCGGCCTCACGAATGTGTTTTTCTGCTCCACGGGCTTAGAGGCCAACGAAGCAGCTTTGAAGCTCGCGCGAAAATTTGGCGTGAGCAAGGGCATTGAAAAGCCCGAGATCGTGGTCTATGAGAAAGCATTTCATGGCCGCAGCTTGGCCACCATGTCCGCCACTGGCAATCCGAAAGTACGCGATGGCTTTGGGCCGCTGTTAGAAGGCTTCATTCGCGTGCCCGTGAACGATATTGAATCGCTCAAAAAAGCCACCGCAGGCAATAAAAATGTTTGTGCCGTGTTTTTTGAAGCGATTCAAGGCGAAGGCGGTGTGAATCCGTTTCACATGGATTATTTGAAACAAGTTCGCCAGCTGTGCGATGAGCGCGATTGGCTGCTGATGATTGACGAAGTGCAGTGCGGCATGGGGCGCACTGGCAAATGGTTTGCGCATCAATGGGCGGGCATCAAGCCGGATGTGATGCCGCTGGCCAAAGGATTGGGTTCGGGTGTGCCGATTGGCGCTGTTGTTGCTGGCCCCAAGGCCGCGAATATTTTTGCACCCGGTAACCATGGCACCACGTTTGGCGGTAACCCGCTAGCGATGCGAGCCGGCGTTGAAACCATTCGCATCATGGAAGAAGAAGGTCTGATGGAAAACGCCGCCACCGTGGGTGCGCATTTGCAAAACGCTTTCAAGCGTGAATTGGCTGGCTTGGCGGGTGTGAAAGAGATTCGCGGTAGCGGTCTGATGATTGGCTTGGAACTGAATAAGCCTTGCAGCGCTTTGGTGGGGCAATGTGCTGACAATGGTTTACTGATCAGCGTCACGGCAGACACCGTGATCCGGCTCGTGCCTCCGCTGATTTTGACCTTAGCCGAGGCGGATGAGATCGTTGCCATCCTTGTGCCGTTGATCAAAGAATTATTGGGCGACGCATGAAGCACTACCTCCAATTCAACGACCTCACCGCCGACGAATACGCTCACATCTTCGCGCGCGCCACCGAGATCAAGCGCAAATTCAAGGCTTATGAGAAATACCATCCACTGGCCGACCGCACGCTGGCGATGATTTTTGAGAAAGCCTCAACGCGCACGCGCGTCAGCTTCGAAGCGGGCATGTATCAACTGGGCGGCAGCGTGGTGCACCTCACCACCGAAGGCAGTCAACTGGGCCGCGCCGAACCGATTGAAGATTCAGCCAAGGTCATCAGCCGCATGGTGGATTTGGTGATGATCCGCACCTATGAGCAAACCAAGATTGAGGTTTTCGCAGCTAACAGCCGCGTACCCGTGATCAACGGCCTGACCAATGAATTCCATCCCTGCCAAATTTTGGCCGATATCTTCACCTTCATCGAGCATCGCGGCGCGATTGCGGGAAAGACCGTTGCGTGGGTGGGTGATGGCAACAACATGGCCAACACTTGGTTGCAAGCCGCCGCTCTGCTTGGTTTCAAAGTGAACGTAAGCACACCATCAGGTTACGAGATTGATCCCAAAGTGTTAGGCCATTTGGGCCTTCAGCGAGGCAAATCAAGCGCAGATTGCTATGCTTTCTATAGCGACCCCATCCAGGCTTGCGAAGGCGCAGATCTCGTTACCACCGATGTGTGGACCAGCATGGGCTTTGAAGCTGAAAACGAAAAGCGAAAGGCCGCCTTTGCAAACTGGTGTGTTGATGCTCGCCTAATGAGCGCAGCCAAACCAGAAGCGCTCTTTATGCATTGCCTGCCTGCTCATCGCGGCGAGGAGGTCTCTGCCGAAGTGATTGATGGTCCGCAATCGGTGGTCTGGGATGAAGCAGAAAACCGCATGCATGTGCAAAAGGCGCTGATGGAATTTTTACTACTTGGGAAAGTGGCTTGAGCGAAGGCGCTGCTCATCCATGTCTTTCATGCGGCGCTTGCTGCGCCATCTTTCGTGTAGATTTTAGTATCCAGGAATCAGAAAGTGAAGGCGGTTCTGTGCCGGAAGGCCTGTGCGTGGAGGTCACTCAGAGCACTTGCCGTATGCGTGGCACAGACCATTCGCCGCCGCGCTGTGCGGCACTGGCTGGGCAAGTTGGTAAGAACGCCAGCTGCGTCATCTACGAGTGGCGTCCATCGCCTTGCCATGAGTTAGAGATGAGCTCCGATGCTTGCCAAAGGGCGCGGGCGCGGCATGGCTTGCGAGCACTGATTGTCTAGTGCCTTTCGTCCAAAAGTGTCAGATTTGACAGTGATCTCAAGCAGCGTGTTTTGTTCGCGCTAGACTTCGCGCATGGCAAAAAAGAAATCATCCAGCCGCCGCACACGCGCTCATGAGACGCTACAGCAGGTAGAAGAAGCCAAAGTATTGGACCGCGTTTCGTTTCGCCTGCGTTCGCGTGAGCCGGTATTGGGCTGGGCCTTGGCGGCTTACACGGCTTGGGTGGGCATTGTGGTGACTCCCGGTTTGCTGATGCCTTGGATCGGCGCGTTGGTGGCGGCCATGATGGCCTCTTGGGCGCGGGCGCGGCCTGCCCGCCGACCCGGCAAGGTGGTAATTCGCTATGGCCTGCTTACGGTGATGGCTTTTATGTTGCTCTCTGAGCCGCAAACGGGTAGTAGTGTGGGCCCGTTGCTGCTGTGGCCTGCGGCCATTGCCTGCGCTGCCGTCTTCATGCTTCGCGAGCGCTGGGCGGCGATTGTGGTGGCGTTGGCGATGGCAGCATTCATGGCGGCCAGTTTGAGCATGTTGCCCCGCGTGCCTTGGCTGCAAGTGTCAACCGCCTTGATGGCGATGCTCGTGGCTACCGGTTTGGCCTACGCCTTCGGAAGCGCCCTGCGTAACACCGATGCGCAGCTGGAAGCCGCGATGACCGATTTAAAAACCAAACTCTACAACGAAACCGGCTTTTTCACCTATGGCAACGAGCTGCTAGCGCAATGTCGCGCACGCAAGAAGCCACTCACCATGGTCTTGCTCAACGGCGCGGACTTGCACGATATTCACGAGCTGGTAGGCCGTATCACCAGCGAACGTCTGATCACACAAGCCGTGCAAGGCATCACCGCAGCTTTGCCGCCCGGTGGTTTGGCAGCGCACATGGGCAAGGCAGAGTTTGCGATTCTCGTGCCCGAAACTTCAGAGGCGCGCGCCTTGGATCTGGTGCGCCACAAATTGGGCGATCCACCCGGCGTGCGTCTGCGTGTGGGGCCAAAACAAATCGCTGTGGTGTTTGACATGGTCAGCAGTGAAGTGTCTGCAGATGCACAAGGGTTGGAACTTCTGTACGAGCGCCTCTTTGCTCAGCTCGGAAAAATGCGTCGCAGTGTGGAAAGCCCCTCCACCAATTTCAGCGAAATGTCTTACATGCCCGACCCAGATCGCGACATCAGCCCGACTTTGCCAATGGAGCTAATGCGCAAGGGTTAAAACCGTAGAGCCAAGGCATGCCCACCACTTGCGTGCCTTGTAAGGATAAAACCGCATTGCGAGCCAGTGCCATTGCACCACTGAGATGGAAAATTTGTCCGTTACGCTGCGCTGTGTGCACCACGCGCGCATCACGGGCGGCGCGTAGCTGGCCATACTTTTGCAAGCCGAGCGTCACGTCTGCTCCTGGTTGCAAGCATTGCCCCAGCACCCAAGCATCTTCCAGTGCCATCGCAGCGCCTTGCGCGAGATAGGGCAACATCGGATGCGCGGCATCGCCGAGCAATGCCATGCGGCCTTGCGTCAGTTGCGCGGCTTTCAAAGGCTGGCGATCAAACAAATTCCAGCGCTTCCATCCGCCCAGCTGCGCACCACCTGCCTCCAGTAAGGCTTGCAATTGCGGCTCCGTGCGCTGAAATAAACGCATGACCTCTTCATGGCTCGCGCTCAAGCTCCAGCCGCTCTCCATGCGCCCCGATGGCTGCCAAGGCATCTCGGCCAAAACCACCAAGTTCCACATACTCCCGCCTCGCAGCGGATAACTCACCACATGCACATCACGCGCCCACCAAGTGCGCACATGCGGCGTGCGAAGCGCCTCGGGCATCGCTTGGCTTGGCAACAAAGTGCGAAAGGCCGCATGGCCCGTGGCACGCGGTGCGCCGTCTTGCAGCATGTGCTCACGTACACAGCTCCACAGGCCATCTGCACCGATCAACACATCACATTCATAAGAGAAATTAGCACCTAGCCCTTGTATTACATGGTTAGTTTGCTCATATTTTTGTAGCGAATGACCGGATAGTAGTTTCACACCTGCGGTACGTACGGCATGCAAAAGCAGCGCGTGCAAATCTGCACGATGCAAGCTTGCATAGGCCTGTCCATAGCGCTTGCGCACGGCGTTACCAAGCAGCATGCGGCTGATCGGCTTGCCACTCATTGCATCCACAATCACGATGCTTTCTGGAAAACTCGCTACAGCCTTCACCGCCGCTTCCAGCCCGAGCGCAGCCAGCACCTTCATCGCGTTAGGGCCCAGTTGGATCCCAGCACCCGCGTCGCCAAACTCTTTTGCCGCCTCCAGCACTGTCACTTCACACCCTTGGCGAGCACAAGCGAGCGCAGCAGCCAAACCGCCAATGCCAGCGCCTGCGATCAGGATGCGATGCGCTAAGGTGTTCACCCTTTAATCTTTCGTTGCTCGGCGCTGCACGCGGTCAATATAGGCTTGACCATCCGGTGGGCGGCCAGCGCGTTGGCTTTCCCAAATCATCACGCCAAGCTCTTCCATCACCTCATGATGCGCCTCGTGCAAATCACCACGCCGCGCCGTGAGCAGCTCCACCGCTTGCCGAATGCCACGCGGTTGGTCAATGCTGCTTTGCTCACTGATAGACAAGTGCATCGACAAATGCAAAAACGGGTTGCTGCGTGCATCACTCGCGTCGTACATTGCTGTGAGCGCCATATCAACATCGGCTAAATCGGCGTGGTATTCTGGGTGCTCATCCATCCACAAAGCAGCTAGCGTTTCCACGCCTTCCATCGGTAGATTTTTTTGATGCTTATCAAACACCGTACACAAAAAACGGCGCACATCTTCTTGGCTGGGAGTAAACATAACCTGCATTTTCTCACCCAATGAATTTCCCCATCATCACCGATGTTTCGTTCTACGCTGCAGCTATTCCAGCGGTGTTGTTGATGGGCATGTCTAAATCAGGTTTTGGCGCAGGTTTTGGTTCACTGGCAGTGCCGCTCATGGCGCTGGTGATCAGCGTGCCGCAGGCTGCTGCCATCATGATGCCGCTGCTCCTCGTGATGGATGTGCTGGGCATCTCCGCCTACCGCAAAGATTTTGACAAACGCCTACTCAAATTCCTCATTCCCTGCGGGCTGCTGGGCACGCTGGTGGGAACGCTGCTCTTCAAACTCATCCCCGCCCAGCTCGTAGCGGGCATCGTGGGCATCATCACCTTGGCCTTTCTTGCTCATAAGCTGCTGCTGGCCAAAGCCAAAGTGGCTGACGATACACCCGCGTGGGTCAATGCCATCCTGATCGCCACCTCCGGCTTCACCAGCTTCGTCGCGCATGCAGGCGGTCCGCCCTTCAACATGTATATGCTCGCGCAGCGCCTCTCCCCCGTGGTATTCACCGCCACCGCTGCTTATTTCTTTTTCTTTATTAACCTGAGCAAATGGATTCCGTATGCCTGGCTCGGCTTGCTGGATCTGCGCAACTTCGCCACCTCGCTGGTGCTGATGCCGCTTGCGCCGCTGGGCGTGTGGATCGGCGTGCGTATCGCACGAAAAATTCAGCCCGCGTTGTTTTACCGGCTGGTGTATCTGGGCATGTTCCTGACCGGCTGCAAGCTGGTGTGGGATGGTTTTCTCAAATGATCACAGCATCCACTTGACCATGGGGTGCGTCGATAGCGTGCGATACAACTCGTCAAGCTGCTCGCGACTGGTGGCAGTGATGGTAAGCGTCAGGCCGAGGTAATTTCCGCCTGAGCTGTCTTTACGGGTGATGGTGCTGGCATCAAAGCTGGGGTCAAACTGGCGTGCCACATGCACGATAGCCTGCTCAAAACCCTCGATTTTCGGCCCCAATACTTTGATCGGGAACAAACTTGGATATTTGATGAGCGACTGCTCGGGCGGAATGTCGGAGGGATTGGTTGGCGTGTTCACAGTGCTATTTTCGCAGCTTGGTAGCCCACATAGAGCCGTTTGTAAATCGGCCCCGGAACGCCTAAGCCGACGGGTTTGCCATCGAGCTGAGTGATCGGCAAAATTTCTTTCGTGGCTGACGAAAGCAGCAACTCGTCCGCAGCCCACACCTCCTCGCGCGAAATGGGGCGCAGAGAAAACTGAATGCCTTGCGCTTTACAAATCTCTTCAATCAAACCAAAGCGAATGCCCTCAAGCACCAAGTTATCTTTCACCACGCCGATCACCGCG
>JANMDE010000289.1:0-2509 GCA_031376105.1 Variovorax sp.
GTCGCGCGCAATGCCTTCGCGCTTGGCTTGGTTGTGGCCCTGAATTTTCATGCCGAAGGCGACGTTGTCCAGCACATTGAGCCAGGGCAACAACGCATGCTTTTGAAACACCACCGAGCGGTCAGCACCTGGCCCTGTGACGGCGCGGCCATTGAGTGAAATTTCACCCTCGCTGGGCGCCATGAATCCGGCTATGAGATTGAGCAGAGTAGATTTGCCACATCCCGATGCGCCCAACGCGACCACGAACTCTTTCTCAAGAATATCGAGGTTGATATTTTGAAGCGCGTGAACAGGCGCCTTACCCGGAACCGGGTAGAACACCGATGCGTTTTTAATGGCAAGTGCTGTCATGCTGGGCCTCAAAGGTGTTTGGTCGCGTGCCGGCTCCTTCTGGACAGAACAAGACCAGCACGCGATGGATTTAAAGCCGATTACTTGCCTGCAGCCGCTTTTGCAAATTCGGGGTTGATAAACTTGCTGTAGTCGTCTGCCGTCTTGGCGATGCGACCCGCGCCTTTGAGGAACTCGGCGGTGGACTTGATGGTGGTGGCTGCGCCGCCGCCCATCCAGGTAGCAGACATGACCAGATCACCGCCTGGGTAAGTCGTACCATCCAGCATGGGTACTACAGCTGCCGGTGTCACACCCACATTGGCCGCCACAGCCTTGACCTTGGGCGAATCCGCGTTCCATGCGGCCTTGTTGCGGTGGTAGTCGCCATTGATCTCATTCATGGCTTTCAGGAAGGCGACGAGGCCTGCACGATTGGCTGCCGAAAATTTGGTGGTAGCGACCCAAGCGTTAAAGGTTGGAAAGCCCGTCTTGGCAACCTCACCTGCGGTGACCATGACCTTGCCGTTTTCACGCAGCTTGGCTTGAACAGGAACCCAGACAAAAGCTGCATCAATGTCGTTTCGAGCCCAAGCGGCGGCGATCTCGGCTGGCGACATGCCGAGCACGGTCACGTCTTTTTCAGTCAGGCCATACATCTTCAGCGCGCCCATCAGGGAGAAGTGCGCGGTGGATCCAATCGGCACAGCGATTTTCTTGCCTTTGAGGTCAGCAGGCTTATCAATGCCTGCGCCATTGCGGGAGACCAATGCTTCGGAGCTGTCGATGACTTTGCCAAAGGAGATCACTTGATAATCAATCCCGGAGCTCAGGCCGGCTGACAGTGGCGAAGAACCGATTTCAGAAATTTGAATGCCGCCAGAGGCCATGGCCGCGTTGACTTCTGCGCCAGAAGCGAACTGACGCCATTCAATGGTCCAACCCGTCGCCTTGTCTAGCGACCCGTCGGCGATGAGCGCTTTGTAAGGTAATGGGTCACCAAAGTGGCCGATCACGACCTTGGTTTGCGCCACAGCGTGTGACATCAGAGTCAATGCGAAGGCAGAGCCAACGACGAGGGTTTTGAGCAGGTGTTTCATGGCATCCATTCGGTAAAAAGTTGCAAAGATTTGGGGGATTGAATAACGGCTCAATTCTGAACCTATCTCATCGTACGCAGAGTGAAATTTTGAGGATAGTGCCAAATCTAATTCTTATTGGAGCCAAAAAGAATGCGAAGCCTTCGAAAACAGGCAAGTCTGTTTTCGGACTCGACCAAATCGGAATGCCCGAATGCACAGACGCTCAACGTTTAGGGCTGCAAAATCAGCTTGGCTGACGCCACTTTCCCTTTGTCGAGATCATCAAATGCCTGCGCTCCTTCAGTCATTGGCCGGACATCAAGCCACTCCAAACCACCAAAAGCGCCTCGATCAATCGCTTGGACTGTCGCTCTGAGATCGGCAGTCGTGTAGGTGTATGTACCTAGTAGAGTAATCTCCGCCAAGGTCAAGCGGCGCATGTCGATTTCACTGGCCCAGTCTTGCAAGCCGATGTGCATGACCACACCGCCGGGTTTGACGCTGGCGATGGCGCTGCCGCGGGTGACGGCACTGCCGACGGCGTCAATGACATAGTCGAAGCCGGCTTCGGCGGGCGCTTTGATACGCGGATCAAGCGTTGTGCATCCAACTTGTTTGTTGAGGGATTCTCGGCGCAGCGGGTTGGTCTCGGCCACGCTCAGGTCATCCACGCCATAGTGACGCAGCAGCAGCGCGGCCAGCATGCCGATGGCCCCACCGCCGATGACCAGCACGCGGCATTCGGGCAGCGGGCGCACCAGCACCTTCATCGACAAGTTCAGCGCATGCAAGGCGGTGGCGGCGGGCTCGGTGAGCGCGGCGGCGGTGCTGGCCAGTGCATCGGGCAAGGCGATGAGACAGCGCCCGGGAATGCTCATGGCCTGGGCAAAAGCGCCGGGGCGTGTCATGCCGACCATGCTGCGGCGCTCACACAGGTTGTCGCGGCCTTGCAGGCAAAAGTCGCAGGCGCCGCAGGTGATGAGCGGGTTGCCGGTAACGCGCTGGCCCACGGCCCACAGCGGTGTGGCCGAGTGCGCCACGGTGGCGCACGTGATGCGCACTTTCCTCAACGACTGCATCCAGCGCCTGCTCGA
>JANMDE010000352.1:0-14095 GCA_031376105.1 Variovorax sp.
ACAACGCGGCCTTGATGTAGCGCAATGACGCGCTTGCAATACCGCATTGCCATATCGACTTGGTGCAGAGATACGATGACTGTGCTTTCATCTTCACGATTGATAAGCGACAGGATCTCCATCACCTTTCGGGATGCTTCGGGGTCAAGAGAGGCGATAGGCTCGTCGGCCAGCACCACTTTCGCACCTTGTACGAGGGTGCGCGCAATTGCGGCACGTTGCTGTTGTCCACCTGAAAGGGTCGACGCACGCTGTGCATAGCACTCGGCAATACCGACACGGCCAAGCGCCTCAAGCGCGCGCGCACGATCTTGCGCCGTAAACCAACGCGTCCAACTGCGCCACCAAGGCATGCCATGCAACCGGCCCACCAAAACGTTCATCAAAACCGGCAGGCGATCCACAAGATTGAACTGTTGAAATACGAAGCCCACTTGTGATCGGATGCTGCGAACATCGCGCTGAATTCGGCCTTCACGCTGCACACACCGACCACCAACCTCAATCATTGAGCCAGACGAAGCATCGCCGGCCATCAAACCAGCAATGTGTCGCAAGAGTGTCGACTTGCCAGAACCGGAAGCACCGATCAACGCGACCATCTCGCCTTGTTGAATTTCAAGATTGATCGAATCCAAGGCCAACGTGCCACTGGCGAAGCGCTTACTGAGGTTTTGAATACGAAGAGCCATGTTGAATTTCCAAGAGAAGCTGTCTAGACAGAAGCGAGTCTCTACAATTTGTGTGAAAGTAATGTGACATTGGGCGGGATTCGACTCACTAGTCGATCAACGGTTGGTGGTTGGAAATGCGTTAGCGCGAAACTGCACCTCAAATAACCCGCTGACCTTCGCGCCAAGCTGCGCGAACAATGGGTTGGCGGCCACCCGTGGGTAGGTTAACCAGCCGCACTTGTATCAAATCAGCACGCAGCCCCGACTTGATGTCGCCTCGATCAGTGAGCCCGCACGACATCGCAGCGCTCTGCGTGACGCAAGCGACTGCTTGGGGCATACTCAAAACATCATCATCAACCAATCGCACTACGGCACTGAGCAAGCTGCCAGGTACGTAGTCTGAAGAGAGAATGTCCAGTAAGCCCAGGCGAGCTAATTCAGTAGCAGAGACGTTACCGGAATGTGAGCCGCCGCGCACCACATTCGGCCCGCCCATAACATTTTTTAGGCCACATTTATGAGCTGCACGTGCCGCAACTACCGTGGTCGGAAACTCTGAAATAGTCGCGCCCTCTTGATAGGCTTGAATCACATGGGCCTCTGTCGTGTCATCATGGCTAGCCAGCGCTGTTTCATGTTCTCGGCAATAGTCCACGAAGTACTGGCGATGCGGCTTTGCATAGCGTGACTGCAACTCAGTTGAGTGCTCAACTTGACGCAGGAATTTCTCCAAGCTCCAGCCTTTTTTTCCGGTGTAATAGATCCGCGCTTGCTCAATATTTTCCCATTGGCGCTGCCCTGGCGTGTGATCCATCAACGAAATCAGAGACAAGCGCTTGTGCGCTCGGAATGGTTCAAACAGATCAATCGTATTTGGCGCTGGCAGCTCGCAGCGCACATGTAGGTGATGATCGGCACGCAACAAGTCCTGCGCCGTGCAGTAGTCAATGGTGTCGACAACACGATGCCAAGTACTACCGCGCAAACTATCGGGATCGGCGTCGCCCACGCCAAGTGCGTCAAATACGGTGGTGATGCCAGCAGCGACCACCTCCGCGTCATGCGCCAGCAAGGCAGGCAACTCAGCCCACTGCACTTGTGGGCGAGGCATCAAATGCCGTTCAAAATTATCGGTATGAATTTCCACCAACCCGGGCATTAGATAGTCGCCCTCTAAGTCGTGTCCAGTTGTGCCTGTGCTAGGCCCACTGTCAATACTGGCAATAAGCCCGTTATCAACGTGAACGCAGCCGTGCACCAGCTCATTGCTCATGACGATGTGGGCATTTCGGAATGTGATGCTGGGTTTCATAGTTTGCTCCGAAAGCGGGATATATCAATGCGTCGGGTTGCTACGTCGGCTCCGACATCGGGGTCATGAAAGATGCCTACAACGGCGCTTCCACGGCCAACAGCCTCTTGAATTAATTGCACCACCGTGCGCGTATTGGCAACGTCCAACGAAGCTGTTGGCTCATCCATGAGGAGCAGTGCGCGCGGCTTGATGAGACTGCGGGCGATATTGATGCGCTGCTGCTCACCACCTGAGAATGTCGCCGGCGGGAGCGACCACAGACGCTCAGGAATACGCAGACGTTCAAGCAAGGTTGCCGCCTGTGCGCGTGCGCTCAACACCATTTCATGACTTGCCACGTCGCCATCGGTTAAAGCATTCGCCACAACATCAATCGCGGCTACGCGCGGAATCACCCGCAGAAACTGACTCACATAGGCCACTGTCTCCCGGCGCATTTGAAGAAGATCGCGTGCGCTTGCCTCGGTGATTTCGAGCAGGCTGCCTGCATTGTTTCGGACTTGAATGCGTCCCGAACTGGCTCGATAATTCGCATAAGCCAGCTTCAGCAATGTGCTCTTGCCCATGCCCGATGAGCCATCTAGCACGACACATTCACCGCCGTGAACTTGCAGATCAACGTTATTCAGTACGGGCAATTCAACGCCGTTTTGGTGATGAAGGGTGAAGCGCTTGCTCACCCCTTGCATGGAAAGAACAGGTGCAGTCATGGCTGTAGTACCGAAGAGACCAAAAGTTGGGTGTAGGGATGCTGCGGGTCGTCGAGCACCTGATCGGTCAAGCCCATCTCCACAATCCGGCCTTGCTGCATTACCACCATACGATGAGCGAGCAAGCGCGCCACAGCCAAATCATGAGTAACGATGACCATCGCCAAGCGCAGCTCTTGCGTCAACTGCCGCAGCAGATCCAGAAGGCGAGCCTGCACGGAAACATCGAGCCCAGATGTCGGCTCATCCATGAAGATGAGACGCGGGTTAGTGACGAGATTGCGCGCGATCTGCAGGCGCTGCCGCATCCCGCCAGAGAAGATGCGCGGCGTATCATCAATTCGCAGTGGGTCAATTTCCACGCGTTGCAACCACTCTTGGGCGCTTGCTCGGAGTTGGCCGTAGTTGCGGTGACCAAGTCCCATCAGGCGCTCGCCCACGTTGGCGCCAGCCGACACATCCATGCGCAGCCCATCCGACGAATTCTGATGAACGAAGCCCCAGTCCGTGCGTGCGAGAAGGCGTTGCTCGGCTTGTGTCATCGCGTGCACGTCTTTGAGCGATCCCCCGCGCATCAGGTAGTGCACGGATCCTCCGTCAGGCTGCATCCGCGCAGCGATCACATTGAGCAGTGTGGTTTTGCCAGAGCCAGATTCGCCGACCACAGCCATCACTTCGCCAGGCCACAGATCAAACGAAGCTTCGTGCAAAGCTGTGAACGAACCATAGCTCTTGTTCAAGCCTTGCACGCAGAGCAAGGGGGAGGTTTCAAGGTGCATCATATTGTTTGAAGGTCAACCACAAAGCTGTATCCGTGGCGCTCAAACCCCAAGGATTCATAAAAGGCGTGCGCGTTCTCACGGCGTTTGTTTGACGACAAAGCGAGCTTGTAGCAACCCGCAGCTCGCGCCTTCGCCAAAGCATGTGCCATCAATTTGCGCCCGACGCCTTGCCCGCGCTTGGCCTCATGCACCACCACATCCTCTGCTATCGCTGAGGGTGTGCCCATATGCGCGAGGTTGTGCATCACCAGCAAAGCATAGCTGCCGATGATCTCGTGTGGAACATGGGCATCACAGGCCACATACAGACGGTAATTTGGATAGCGCGCGAACTGCGCATAAATGGCACGCGCCTGATTCTCATCAATTACTTTGCCGTCATTGAGCCCCGGTTGCGCATAGAGAGCCAGCACTTGAAGCAAATCATCCGCGGTAGCTTCACGAATGTCTAGCGTCATGCTGGGACTCCGGTGCTGCTTTGCTCAGCCTGGCGCTCTTGGCAGTAGTCGGAATCCGAGCACACATGCATGCGCGAGCCCTGATCGTCGGTGATGATCTCGTCCAAGAAGCTATTGTTAGAGCCGCAGAGCGCGCAAACTGCATCCCACTTTTGGATTTCAAACGGATGGTCTTCGAAGCCAAGACTTTCCACCTGCGTGTAAGGTGGTACGGCATAGATACGCTTTTCGCGTCCGGCTCCGAAAAGCTGCAGCGCGGGGTTCATATGCATCTTGGGGTTATCGAATTTGGGAATTGGAGAAGGCGCCATCAAATAGCGGCCATTGACCATGACGGGGTAGTCGTAGGTCGTGGCGATATGGCCGTATCGCGCAATGTCTTCATACAGCTTGACATGCATCAAACCGTATTCGGCCAACGCATGCAAGGTGCGGGTCTCGGTCTCGCGTGGTTCTAAGCGCTGCATCGGTTCAGGCACCGGCACTTGATAGACGATTGTTTGTCCCTCTCGTAAGGGTGTCTCTGGAATGCGATGTCGCGTTTGGATGATGCTGGCCTCGCGCGTGATTGTGGTGACGTCCACACCCGTCGTGCGCTGGAAGAACCGGCGAATGTTGACAGCGTTGACCGTGTCGTCTGAGCCTTGGTCAATCACCTTCAGCGTGTCGTCGGGCCCGATCACACTAGCTGTCACTTGGATTCCACCTGTGCCCCAGCCATAAGGCAAGGGCATTTCGCGGGAGCCAAATGGCACTTGGTAGCCGGGAATCGCCACCGCCTTGAGAATCGCGCGCCGAATCATCCGTTTGGTTCGCTCATCAAGGTATGCGAAATTTACTTCTGCCGCGGATTGAAGCTGTGCAGCAGAGTGATTCACTTTGGTCACTTCAGCTTGTGGATTGAGGCTCATACTCGGTTCTCTTCGCTGTAATCCGATGAAGCTGATACCTGCGCACGCATGCGGCGAACCAATTCCAATTCAGATTGAAAATCAACGTAGTGCGGCAGCTTTAAGTGCTGCACAAAACCTGAGGCCTCCAAACTGTCGCTGTGCGAGAGAACAAACTCTTGCTCTTGTGCCGGAGCCTCAACGGCCTCACCCAACTCCGGGGCACGCAGCGCACGATCTACTAAGCTCATGGCCATTGCTTTGCGCTCACAGTGACCAAAGGCCAATCCGTAGCCGCGTGTGAATTGGGGTGGCTCGGTCTTGCTACCTGCAAACTGGTTGACCATCTCACACTCGGTCAACTCAATATCCCCAATTGAAATTGCAAAATCCAACTCCTCGGGCATCAACTCGATAGCCACTTCACCCAACCGAATTTCACCAACAAATGGATGACTGTGCGAATAGCCACGCTGAGTGGAGTAAGCCATGGCCAACAAGAAGCCCTCGTCACCCCGAGCCAGATTCTGCAAGCGCGTCGCGCGATCTGCAGGAAAACGCAGCGGCTCACGTGTCAGGTCTTTGGGCGTGGGATCATCTTGTGGCGCGGGCTGATGCTCGATCAAGCCCTCTTGATTGAGTAGATCCACGACCCTCGGCACAATTGGCGACTGATCAGACGGTACGACCACGCTCTCGAACGTGTGCGGCGCGCTTTGGTGCTCAGCCATGAGTGAGAAATCTAGCAATCGCTGCGTGTAGTCATACGTTGGCCCAAGTACCTGCCCGCCCGGCAAATCCTTGAAAGTCGCAGAGATACGCCTCGACAGAACCATATTGGACGTGCTGAGAGCGCACGTTTCACCCAACCGTGGCAGAGTGGCTCGGTAGGCGCGCAGCAAAAAGATGGCCTCAACCAAATCGCCGCTGGCCTGCTTAATGGCCAGCGCAGCCAGATCACGGTCATACACCGAGCCTTCGGTCATCACCCGATCAACGGCAAGCTTCATTTGCTGGCGAATCTGCGCGACACTCAGCTCGGGCACGGATTCGTCACCACGCCGTTGTTGTGCGAGCAGTTGGTAGCTATTGAGGATCGCGGTTTCCCCGCCTTTGACGGCTACATACATTTAGGCCTCCAATGCATCAAATTGCCGCAGCGCGGTGCTGCGGGGCAAACCCAAGATTTGCGTGTCTGTCGTCAAAAATACATCCACACCACGAGGAAAGGCAGCATGGTTGCCTGCCCACTGCGCCGAGAAATCGACTGGCAAACCCGCTGCGGCCAACCCGATTGGCGCGAGGATGCCCGGCCCAGTTAGGGACCACATCTGTTGGTCTGCGCCGGTGCGCATGCCGCTTGATTCCATGATGCATGTGGCCGATTGATCGGGGTACTCATCGCTTCCAGATAGCATCTCGCTAAGGCGCGGCCAACCGTCTCCGGCGCACAACCACAGAAAGTTGGCCTTGTCTGGCTCTTGCACAAAGCGGCAACCCGTATGAAAGCGCAACCATGACTGCGCGTCAGTACCCGCGAGCGAGGGCGACAACCATATTGCACAGTCGCTATCCACTAGTGCAAGAAGTAGCAAAGCGGATGCGCAATGCCCTTGCCTTGGTGCGGAGGATAAAGTTGGCAGCGCGACAAGCCGACCAGGCATCGACAGCGCTTGTAGCGCAAGCCGAAATACAACTTGGCTATCCAAAACTAGATCATCAAAGCCCGGCTGCATTCGTTGCAAGTCGTCAGATTTCATGCGTCCCCCTCTTCATCTGCGCCGCCTGCCTCACGTGCCACCGTGAAGAAGTCCACCTTGGTCGATTGCGTTCGGGCTTGGTGTTGGGTTCGCTTGGAGTTAAGGTGCACGCGCACAGGCGCCAGAAGCTCATTCTCCAAAGTGTTATGAAGCTCATTCTCTTGAAGCAATGCATCGGCGATAGCCGCCAACTCAGCATGGCGATGATTGCGCCCCAAAACGTAAGCAACGCCAACGAGGCCAGTCGACGCCCCCACGAGATTGCTGCGCAATGTGCAGCGCGTCACGGTGATCTCGCCCAAGTTGAAGCGCTCGCCTGTTCCGCCCACGCGGCCTTGAACCATGTATAAACCTGTCTCAGGGCGACGTAGCCATTCGTTTCGGCGTCGCGCTGCGTGCATTTCTATGACACGCTCCAGTAGAGATGTTGGTGCCCTTGCAAGTAGTGCCATCCATTGCGCACGCGCAGATGTGGAGGATGCATCAGAGTTGTCAAATGATTGAAACATTTTTACGTTAGAGTGGTGTTTTATTTGTATAGACAACTTTATTTCTGCGCAAAGTTTAAAGAAAGTATGTGAAGTTTTCATGACAAAGAGTTTCATATCTAAGGCTCATATCGGCTTGCTTCCGGCGCCCACCCACAGCTTTTGGGCGCGCATCGCGCATGAGATCGCCGGCGCAATTGGCAGAGGTATCTACGCCCCAGGCCAGCGCCTTCCGTCTGAGCATGATCTGGCTGAGACCTACGGTGTCAACCGACATACCATTCGCCGATCGCTTTCATCACTTGGCCAGATCGGGCTCGTGCGCTCCACGCGAGGCAGCGGCACGTACATTGAGGAATTTGCAGTGGATTTGGTATTGGGCAAACGCACCAGACACCAGCAAAATCTTACCCAGGCTGGCATCAAGGGTGGGTTGCAATTGCTTTCGTCTGCTCGCGAACGCGCAGATGCAGGTACCGCGCAGGCACTACAGGTTCGCACAGGAAGCTCGGTATTACATTTGGTCGTTTTGGGAGATGGCGGCGGGCAGCCTTTGCATGTGAGTGATCGCTACTTCCCGCTACCCCGGTGTACTGGCTTGGAGGCTCACCTAGAAGATTCGAGATCGATCACGCAGGCATTTGCGCGACTCGGTATCGCCGACTACACGCGGCAGCAAAGTCGGATCTCGGCCTGTTTGCCACGCGCGGAAATGGCTGATCATTTATCTCAAGCCGCAACCCGACCCGTGCTGCAGGTGACGAGTGTCAATGTCGATGCCAGTGGCGTTCCTATTGAATATGCACGCACTTGGTTTGCCGGCGATCGCGTGACCTTAACCGTGGACCACACAGATGCACCCTGAATCCCAACCTTACCGTGTTGCCATTTATTACGCGCCCGATACCGCTTCCGCTGATTGGCACATGGGAAGCGAATGGCTTGGACGATGCGCAGCGACCGGTGAGCACCGGCCGCAAACTGTCATCGACGGTATTGCGGCAGATCTCTTTGCAAAACTGACGGCTCATCCGCGCCGATACGGCTGGCACGCCACACTCAAGGCACCGTTTCAGCTAGCGGCGGGGAACGACCTGAACGCTTTGCGCTCAGGGGCACGCAGGATATGCCAGGGTCGCAGACCATTTGATCTTCCAGCGTGGCGACTGAGCACGCTCGATGGATTCCTATCATTGCGCCCCGAGCAATCGCCATTCGAGTTGGCACAATTCGCTGCCGATTGCGTGCAGCAGTTACACAATTTTGCTGCGCCGCTGAGCGAAAGCGAGCTGGCGCGCAGACGGCTTGCGCCGCTCAGTCACGAAGAAGATGCGCTGTTGCTGGCCTGGGGCTACCCCTATGTGCTTCAACATTTTCAGTTTCATCTCTCACTAACGGGTTCATTGAACCTGCTTCCCTCATACATGCTTCCCGCGCTAATGCAGGCGGCCAATTCGCACTTTCAGCAACTACCAGCAGCGCATATCGACCGCCTATCGATTTTCATTGAGCCTAGGTCGGGCGAAGACTTCCAGTTGCTCGAGCAAATCCTGTTCACGCCATGAGCCACCGGTTGGTGTACGTGATCGGGCCCTCAGGCGCTGGTAAAGACAGCGTGCTTCAAGGCCTGCGCACGGATTGGCCATTTGCCGAACCAGCACACTTTGCGCGGCGTACCATCACCCGAATCGTTAAGCCAGATGATGAGCAACACGAGATGGTCAATGCGGCTGGCTTCGCGCAATTGCTGCATGAGCAAGCTCTCGCGATGCATTGGCAAGCGAATGGTCTGTCATATGGTGTTCGTCGAAGCGAGCTTGAACCGCTGAACCTGGGTCATTGGCTGTTTGTCAACGGCTCGCGCGCCTATCTGCCGCAGATATTGCAGGCCTGGCCGCAGGCCACGGTGGTGCATGTTGGCGCTTCGCGTGAAGTGCTCGCGCAACGCCTAGCGCAGCGTGGCCGTGAGACCGAGGATGCGGTGGCCAAGCGCTTAGCGCGCGAGGTCGCGCTTAACTTACCGGCCGAGGTCATCCTGATAGACAACAACGGCGCACTCACTGAATCAGTAAGCTCGCTGCGATCCGCGCTCGACGAGCGAGATCGTCAAACCTCAGGAAAGCCCTGAGGCAACGATACTTCGCAACAGCATGCAAATTCAAACCGTGCTCAATTCGAGCATCGTGATGCAGTTTGACGAATGCACGCCTTATGACGTGAAAGGCCATATCACCACGGAGGCAGAGGCATGACCGCGAAGGAGATGTCTGTGCGGCTACTTGGCTGGCCGTAGTCACATTGCGACAGCACCTGCTGGTGTGCGCCTAAGCACGTGGGCAGTCCGAGCCGCGGGGAGCCCAACCGCATTTGCTGCGTGGCGACCCCAAAACTGCCTTGAGGCTCATCCCTTGGTGTGCAAGGCGCTTACATCGTATTGTCACAACTCAAAGCTATAGTGTTTTGCATATTCATCTTTTACCGGAATTGCACACATGTTGAACAAGAGACACCTCATCAAATGGATCATCTTGGCTAGCGCGGCCTTGCTGGCAGTGACGTTAACGGCCTGCGGCGGAAGTGATAGCAACAAGGTGGACGTTTGTGCCCAATCAGCCTGCGTCACCAACTTCTCTGATGCTGTATACCAAAATGGTTTAACGCTTGACGGAGGGGCGGTAGATTTGTCCAGCGGCACGCAGGCCGAGCGCCGCTTGGGGTATTTTTCCGACATTTATTACGACCCCGCGCGCAATCAGTGGTGGGGCTTGTCAGATCGCGGCCCGGGCGGAGGCGTACTGCAATATGACACACGAGTACAGCGTTTTGAAGTCGACATCAGCCCCACCGGGGGCATCAGCAACTTCCGCGTGGTGCAAACTGTCAAGTTCATGCAGGGCACGCAGACCTTCAATGGCCTTGCCCCGAACCCTAGCAACGTGTTGGGTCGCGCGTTTGACCCCGAAGGTATCGTCATCAACCCAAAGACCGGCAACCTGCTGGTGTCTGACGAGTACGGTCCGTCGCTTTACGAGTTTGATCGCACGGGCCAGTTCATCCGGGCTTTCACCACACCGGCTGGCTTGATTCCGCGCAATGCCACAACCAGCGTGGCGAATTTCGCCTCAGACACTGGCAACACGGCTGGCAAACGCACCAACCGGGGCTTTGAGGGATTGGCGATCAGTGCAGACGGCGCGTTTGTGTATGCCATGCTGCAAAGCGCCATGCTCAACGAAGGCGGTGGCAGCGGGATCTACAACCGCATCGTGAAGTTTGACGTGGCCACGGGTTCGGCAGTGGCGCAATACGCTTACGCCATGGACAGAGCCGATCAGGGTCAAGGCATTTCGGCGTTGGTGGCGCTGGGCAACGACAAATTTTTGGTGCTCGAGCGCAACAACCGCGGCATTGGCCCCGGGGCTACGCTGGCAACGGCCGACAAAGGCGTCTATCAAATTGATCTGGCCGGTGCTACGGACGTGACCAGCGTTCCCCTGCCTACCACTGGCACATTTGCCGGCGCGGTGAAAAAAGGAGCCAAAGTGATGGATCTCGCCACTAACACCTTGCCCGCGCTGGGCAACAAGTCACCAGAAAAATGGGAAGGCTTAGCTATCGGCCCTAGGCTAGCAAACGGCAGCTATGTGGTGCTGGCCGGCACGGATAACGACTACAGCGTGACGCAAAATGCCACAGGGACGCAGTTTGATGTGTACTTCCGATTCACAGATGCAGATCCGTTTGCGACATCGATCCAATGCCCAATTGGCAGCACCAGCGGATGTTTTTCCACCGCGGCTACCTCTGTCGCCGCCACTCCAACCAGTGAATACAGCTTGCTCCCTGGCGTGTTGGTGGCATTCACGGCCAAGATCACGGCTTACGTGTCGCCGTAAGCTGTTGATTTTCATCCAATATTGACCCCCCAAGGGGTCAGTATTGCTTGGCATTCAACACTACCTACACCACCTGGATCGCCGCGGCGAAATGCTCGCCACGATCCACAATTTGCATGACTACCTGAATCTCATACGCGAGGTGCGCGAGGCTTTGGATGGGGGCGCATTCAGCGTATTCAGAACAAAATTCAAAGAAAACCGTGCACGCGGCGTGTGAATTTCAGTCTCTCAATATGCTATAAAATACGTAGCATACTATTTAATATATATAAGGGCTAGAGGCTAAATTCACGTGAAGAATATCCTCATCCTGCTGATGTCCCCACTGCGCTGGCTCTTCACCTGGCTGTTGGCCTTGGTGATTCTGTTTGAAGAATGGGGTTGGGAGCCTTTGCAACGTCTGTTGCGCAGTGCAGTGGCCTTGCTGCGTTTGCAAAAGTTCGAAGCTTGGCTGCAAACCTTGCCTCCCTTCGCGGCGCTGGTGGCGCTGGCTGTGCCCAGCTTGATGTTGCTACCTGCCAAGCTGGCCGCTTTTGCGCTGATTGCGCGAGGCCAGATTTTCTGGGGCGGCATGGTCTTCGTTGCTGCCAAGTTGATTGGCACCGCAGTGATTGCGCGTGTATTTGGCATCGTGCAGCCCAGCCTGATGCAGCTGGCTTGGTTTGCCCGGATTTATACAGCTTGGAAACGCTGGAAAGATGCGCTGCTCGAGCGCATTCGCGCCAAAAGTGCATGGCAGCAAGCCAAGGCTTTCAAAGCGCGCATCGCCACCCTGCTGCGCACTTGGTTCAAAGCATAATTCCCACCCATGAACCTCCCCTACATTTTTCCGCGCCTAGCCAGCCTTGCGCTGTGTGCCAGCCTCTTAGCCTGCGCCACCGACGTGAAGCTCGATCCGCGCAATGGGTCACCCACTATCAATGTGCAAAACAAATCTCTCGATCCAAGCAACGGCGGCGAGCTGATCGCGCCGCGCGTCTTGCAAACGGGCGATATCTTGCTGTCAGCTGCCAATGGCATCAATTCCGCAGGCATTCGCGCGATCACGCTCTCCCCGGTGAGCCATGCCGCGCTGTACGTGGGCAAAGGCCAGATCATTGAAGCCGTGGGCGAGGGCATTCGCCAGCGCAGCGTGCAAGATTTCATCACGGAAGAAGCCACCATCGTGGCCTTTCGGCATCCTAAGCTTGACGGCGTGCAGGCCGCACTGATTCAAAAATTTTCGGAGAAACACGTTGGCACAAAATACAACACCGCCGGTATCGTGCTGCAAGCCCCATTCACCTTGGAGCGCAAACTCTGCGAGCTACCGATTCTGCCCGCCGCATTGCGCGATGCATGTATACGCGGCGTAGCCGCCATCCAGCTTGGCCCTGTTCCCAATGATCAATTCTTTTGCAGCCAATTCGTACTCGAAGCCTACAAAGCAGCCGGCTTGCCGCTCACCGATGCCGATCCACGCTTGGTATCCCCCGGCGATTTGCTGCACATGCGCCAAGGCGATGTACCCTCCATCAAAATTCATCAGGCGCTGCAATACGTGGGGCATTTGAAAATGCAGCCCCTGGTGGCGAGTGCAGCTACGACACCAGCACAATAAGCTATCAATCCTTGATCGGCTGAAGCTTCTCATTGGTCATACCTACGAGCAAAGCTTTGCCGTTAGGCATCACGCGAAATTCGCCGTAGCGCGCCTGCTCCCAACGCTCAGCGTTACCTTCTTTGAAAAACCAAGCATCGCTCACTAGCGTCCATCGCCCATCCTTTGGAGTGAGTTCAATGATGGTCTCGCCTTGAGCAATGGCATCTCCGGGACGGGCGATACGTTCAATATCCAACACGCCTGTCAACGCCAATTTGCCTACAGCGAGTGGCCGCAGCGCCCCGGCCAAGGTCATATCAGAGGCTCGTTCTGGAAGCGCAAAATTCAAAGCCATGTAATCACCTTGCATCAGCGAGCGCGGATCGCGCGGTGCGAGGCGCACAAAGACGGGCTTGCCTTGGGCGATCAATTGCTCTTTTTGCCAAATCGAGGTGTTTGCAATGCCTAGCGTGAGCACCGCGCTGCAAAGCAAGAGCACGGGCTTTTTCCATGATGCTGCGGCGGCAACGCTGACCACATTCTTGGAAGATTGCAAGGATCGCTGTAGACGATGCGCCCAATACGCTAAGCCGGCCAACACAGTCGCGACGCCAACCAGTATCACCGCCTTCGTTGCCAAGGGCAAACTAAGCTGATAGTAAAAGCTGCCCATGATCCAAGCAGAAATCATGGCCGCAAATGTAGCCAGCCGGTAGCGTTGTGAGCGCAAGGCCAATGCTGCGATCAACAGCACCGCGCCTAGCATGGGCAAGACCCAGCACAGCATTGCCAATACAGCGCACACGCCCCAACTGGCCACTGAGGCCTGCTCGCGCTGCGAAGAAGTGACATTCAAGCCCGAAAACCAAACCATCAAGCACCATCCCGCCCAAACTGCCAGCCCTGCGGAAAAGACAGATTGAAACAGCGCATTTACAGACAATGAATGAAGCGCCCAAGGCCGAGCAACTTCTCGAGGCAATTCGCCCGCGCCGAATACATTGCCCAGCAGGAAAGTGGAGCCCGAGAACCATGCAAGAGCAACCAGAACCATTAGCACCCAACCCGTTGCAAAAGCGGGAAGGCTTTGCGCTAAAAATGATTCAGAGCGCAACGCGTGGCGATGCCCCAAGTAATACCAAAGACCCCAAGCCACACCTAGCAAATGCACAGTGAGCCAAGGGCTCATGTGAATTGCAAAGGCTTGACTGTCTTGCGACTCCCCGTAGTACCGACCCGCAAAGGAGAAAGCAAAGAACAACATAGCCACTGAACTAGCACCCAGCAGCGTGCGCAGCCACGCCAGCGATGAGTGGCTGAGCAATAACGCAGCCGTCAGAAAGGAAAGCGCCAAAAAGCTAGCCCAAGCTACAGGCGGCAAAAACCTCGACATCCCCCAAGCCATGGCTGCCACGCCAGCCCACATCCTGGGCACTGCAAGCTGTTCGAAAAAATAAGATGCCAAATTAGCCCGCAGCATGACAACTGCACCACTGGCAAATAGCAAACCAAGCACGATCAGCCCACCTTCTCC
>JANMDE010000219.1:0-7461 GCA_031376105.1 Variovorax sp.
CGTTGTCATTGGCGGTATTGCTGGCGGCGCGATTGGCAATGCCATTGGTAAAGGCAATGGCCGCGCGGCAACCACGATGATTGGTTTGGTGGGCGGCGCAATTCTTGGCGACAAGATCGAAGGCGGCCAGCAGCAAGCCAACACGCAAAACGTGCAGCGCTGCACCACGCAAACCTTCTACGAAAACAAGCCGGTGGCTTACAACGTGGTGTATGAATTCAATGGCAAGCAATATCAGGTGCAGTTGCCTAACGACCCAGGTCCGTTTGTGAGCCTGCAAGTGACGCCGGTGGGCGGCGCTGTGGCTCCCGTGCAGCCAGCGCCGGTGATTGTGCGGCCTGTGACGCAAG
Source organism: Variovorax sp. (assembly GCA_031376105.1). GTDB lineage: Bacteria > Pseudomonadota > Gammaproteobacteria > Burkholderiales > Burkholderiaceae_C > JANMDU01. Next base: position 351 of record JANMDE010000219.1, read on the forward strand.
CGCCGGTTTACACGCAGCCTGTCTATAGCCAGCCTGTGGTGATTGAAAGCTACACCACTTATGTGCAGCCTGCGCCTGTGGTGTATGTGCGGCCTGCACCGGTTTATGTGACGGCTCCCGTGGTCTATGGCCATCATCGCCCTTACTACGCGCCTTATCCCTATCGTCATGGCCATGGTCATGGTCATGGTCATGGTCATGGTCATAGCAACGTAGTCAGCATCGGCTATTCCGGTTATATTCGCTAAGCGCTCTGAATCATCCATCAACGCCCTCGGCGAGCAGCCCGGGGCGTTTTTTCATGGGATTTTGATCAGTTGCAGCTGCTTTGCCGAGATAGAATCGAAAGCCGCATGTCATATCTCGTCCTCGCCCGCAAATACCGCCCAAAAAGCTTCACCGAAATGGTGGGCCAAGAGCATGTGGTGCAGGCTTTGACAAACGCGCTCACGCAGCAGCGCCTGCACCATGCTTATCTCTTCACCGGCACACGCGGCGTGGGCAAGACCACCGTTTCGCGTATTCTGGCCAAATCGCTCAATTGCATTGGCGTAGACGGCGCGGGTGGTATCACAGCGCAGCCCTGCGGCGCGTGCGATATGTGCCGCGCGATTGATGCCGGGCGCTTTGTGGATTACACCGAGCTAGATGCTGCTTCGAATCGCGGTGTGGACGAAATTCAAAGCTTGCTAGAGCAAGCGGTATACAAACCGGTGCAAGGGCGCTTCAAGGTCTTCATGATCGACGAAGTTCATATGCTCACCAACACGGCCTTTAACGCCATGCTCAAGACGCTGGAAGAGCCGCCCGAATACCTCAAATTTGTCTTGGCGACGACCGATCCGCAGAAAGTGCCTGTGACCGTGTTGTCGCGTTGTTTGCAATTTAGCTTGCGCCCGATGGCACCTGAGACGGTGCATGCGCATCTGCAAAAGGTGTTGCTCGAGGAAAATGTGCAAGCCGACGATGGCGCGCTGCGCTTGATTGCTCGCGGCGCACGCGGCTCGATGCGCGACGCTTTGTCTCTCACCGATCAGGCGATTGCATTTGGCGCGGGCAGTTTGAGCGAGGCCAATGTGCGCCTGATGCTGGGCGCGGTAGATCGCAGCTATGTGTTTCGCCTGATTGAAGCGCTGGCCGTTGGCGACGGCAAGGCGGTGTTTGAGATTGCCACCGCGCTGCGCGACAACGGGCTGTCAGCTGCTTCCACGCTCGAAGACATGGCCAGCGTGTTACAGCGCATGGCAGTTTGCCAACAAGTGCCTGGCAGCCATGATGTACAAGACAGCGAAGCCGTGGAAATTGCACGTCTGGCGGGCTTGATGCCTGCTGACGAAACCCAGCTTTTGTACAGCATCGCCATCCACGGGAGGGGCGAGCTGGGCTTAGCGCCTGACGAATACACCGGCCTCACGATGAGCTTGCTGCGTTTGCTGGCTTTCAAACCCAAAGGCTTTCGCCCGGCCCACTTGAACGCCTCAAGCGTGACTGTGGCCAGCGCCGAGGCTGAAAAAAAAAGCCTGGAGCCTGAAACGGCAGCTCCAGCAGTGACGCCGATGCCAGCGGTTTCGGTGGCCACCGCGCTCAGCGCATCTGATGCGCACCCGCTCCCAACTAACATCGCAGCGCCTGCAACCAGTCCAGAGCCTCTAGCGCCTGCTCTAGCGCCTTCTTTAGAAGAAAAACAGCCAGTAGCCCTTACAGAATATACACAGTATGCTACTGAAATAATAGCGAACTCTGCGCCCCTCATCGCCGCTCAGCCGCCTGCATCTCAGCTTGTGCCTCTGCCGGTATCTCCTCCCACATCCACCGCGCCGCTAGCATCCACCCTGATGGCTGTGCCTATTCGCGAGCAAGGCGAGGGAAGCAGCAGGCTAGATTCACGGATTGCCAATGTAGAGCCTGATGCGCATCATGAAGCTTGGGTACAACTCGTGCAGCAGCTGCTAGATGCGCAGGCCGTGCAGGGCTTGGTGCAGCAGCTTGCGGTGCAGAGCCAATGCGTGGAAAAAGGCGCCTCCCATTTGACGCTGCGCATCAGCCAGCCGAGTTTGAAGAGCGACGGCACCCGCGATGAGCTGCAAGCAGCGATGCAAGGCATCGGCCGCCAAGAGGCGCTGGTGATTGAGGTGGGCCCGGTGCAGGATTCTTGGGCCAGGCGCAACACCGCCAAACTCGAAGCCCGCCAAAAAGCCGCCGAACAGCTCATCACGCAAGACCCGTGGGTGCAAGAGCTGATGTCGCAATGGGGTGCGAAAATCGTGCCCGGATCGATCAAGGCAGTTTGAATTTCAACGTTTTTTTATTGTTAGACGAAAAGGATCATCATGTTCAACAAAGGACAACTGGCCGGCCTCATGAAGCAAGCCCAGGCCATGCAAGACAATATGAAGAAGGCTCAGGACGAGCTGGGCAATATCGAAGTCACTGGCGAATCTGGCGCGGGTTTGGTAAAAGTCACCATGACCTGCAAACACGATGTCAAACGCGTCGAGATCGACCCGTCTCTTTTGGCAGACGACAAAGACATGCTCGAAGACTTGGTGGCTGCGGCTTTCAATGCTGCCGTGCGCAGGGCGGAAGAGACTTCTCAGGAGAAGATGGGCAAACTGACAGCGGGCATGCCTTTGCCTCCGGGCATGAAATTGCCTTTTTAAGGGCATTTGAAGACATGAATACCGGACGCAAAAGACGCAAAAGTTGCGCAAAAGACGCAAAAAATACCCAAAACTAGCGACCAGTTTTTCCTCAGCATTTAGTTTTGTACAGCCTGAGATTTTTGAGTTTGATTGCCCAAACCTCTTTTTTGCATTTTCTTTTTATTGGTATTTTTTGCGTCTTTTGCGCAACTTTTGCGCCCTTTGCGTCCGGTATTAAAGGTATTTGGTATTTAAATCTTCGAGCCCCACAAAGCATGCCCCAAGCCCACAGTATTTCTAGCCTGATTGAAGCCTTGCGCCGCTTGCCCGGTGTCGGGGCGAAGTCGGCTGCTCGGATGGCGTATCACTTGATGCAGCATGACCGGGAGGGCGCTGTGATGTTGGCTCGGGCGTTGGAAGGCTCGGCTCAGAGCATCTTGCATTGCGAGCGCTGCAATACCTTCACCGACACGTCCATTTGCAGTACCTGCATGGATGCCAGCCGTGATCGCAGCAAGGTTTGCGTCGTGGAGACACCCGCCGATCAAGCTGCGCTGGAGCGCACGGGCGCTTACAAGGGCCTGTATTTCGTGCTGATGGGCAAAATTTCGCCGCTGGATGGCATGGGCCCGAAAGAAATTGGCGCACAAAAGCTGATTGACCGTGCCAGCGACGGTATCGTGCAAGAGGTGATTCTCGCCACGAATTTCACGGGCGAGGGCGAGGCCACAGCCCACATCATCGGCACCATGCTCAAAAGCCGAGGCTTGCAAGTCACCCGCCTGTCCCGGGGTGTGCCGATAGGCAGCGAGCTGGAATACGTTGATCTGGGCACGATTGCCCATGCGCTAGAAGATCGTCGCTGAGAGCGGAATGAAGATCAATCAGAGTTTTTCAATGCGCTTTCCACTATAATTTTGATAGCTGAGTGTGCTGATTCCATAACGGCCAACAGCTTTAAATCGCTATAAACACTGTCTCGGAGCCTGCTATGACTTACCGCTTCACCGTTGCCTACTGGATTTTGTTGCTTGCCGCTTTTCTGCCGATTGTCTGTACAGGCATCGCCAAATGGGGAATGTTTAGCAAGCCACGTAAAGATGGCGGCTATGACAACCACGATCCACGCGCTTGGTTAGCCAAGCAGCAAGGTTGGCGGGCGCGCGCCAATGCCGCTCAGGCCAACACCTTTGAGGCGCTGCCCTTCTTCTTTGCCGCTGTGATCATTGCGCATCAGCTCAGCGCCGGGCAAACCCGGCTGGATCTGCTCTGCCTTTCTTGGCTGATGTTGCGCGTTTTCTACATCATCACTTATGTGGGTGATATGGCATCGGCGCGCTCAGCAATCTGGTTTGGCGCATTGATTGTGAATATTCTGATTCTGTTTTCAGGCTACCGTTGACGTATTGCTCTGCATATTCAGCGTCTCAGTGATTTCCCGCTCAGCAATCGTACCGATGTAAAAAAAGCCGGCAGCCGCTACATTGGCGGGCATGACAATAAATAACAAGCAGGGTCAGATCAACACAGAGCGTAGGCGGCACCTGCGGCATGCTGTTCAATGGGGTGCCGCCGCTGCTTCATTGAGTTGGATGACGCAGCAAGCGGCAGCCCAAACTGTGCCAATTCGCTCCTCCACCAAAGCCAAGGCAGCAGCGGCAACGATTGCTAAACCAGAAAAGCGCAACATCACCGTCGCCACCACCAATTTGTCTGCTTTGCCTTATTTGCCTTTGCTTGTGGCGCAGCAAAAGGGTTTTTTCGCGCAGCAAGGCTTGGAGTTGGAGATCAGTGAACAGCAAAGTGCAGCGCGCGCCATACAAGCCGTCGCTGCTGGCAATGCGGACGTAGTCTGCAGCTGGCTAGAAAATATACTGAGTTCGCCGGGCCGAGCCATCGGCTTACAAAGCTTTGTTTTGATGGGCCTCTCACCGATGATGGCGCTGGGTGTGCCCACCAAAGCAGCCACGCAGCCGCTCACCTCTCTGGCTCAACTGCGCGGCCGCAAAGTGGGTGTGGTGGCGCTCAATTCCCCTACACACACTGTGGCGCTGGCGCTGTTGCGCAGCGCTGGGTTGCGAGCGAGCGAGATCGGCTTTGTGAGCGTGGGCAGCCCCACGGGCGCATTGGCAGCTTTGCGCTCAGGCCAGATTGATGCGCTCATGCACATGGACCCGCTTATGCTGCAATTAGAGTTGCGTGGTGACATCTCGGTATTGGCTGATCTGCGCAGCCCAACTTCCGCGCACGCTGCATTGGGCGTGAATTTGCCATCGTCTTGCCTGGCTGCGTCCGCAGAATTCTTGCAACGCTTTCCCGGCACAGCGCAGGCCTGCAGCGATGCGGTGGTGCAATCATTGCAATGGCTGCAGCAAGCCAGTTTGCGCGATATTTTGCATCTGCTGCCAGACAAACAAGAAGGCAAGCAAGAAGGCGCTTTGGCGATGGATTCGCAGCTGTTTGTAGCCAGCTTTGATAGGTTGCGATCTGCTTTTTCACCCAACGGGCTGTGTTCTGCGCAGTCAGTGCAAAATTTGCTGCAAGCGCTTCATGAAGCCGAACCCACCTTGCGGCTGGAGAAAATCGAACCGATGCTCAGCGTCAACAACGCGCTGGTGCAGCGCAGCTTGGCAAGGTTGGGCGTTTAGAACGCAACGCGCTGGCTAAAAACGAAGATTAACGCGCAGGCGTTGAGGTTTTCACCGTCTCTGGCGGCGTGCTTGCCACCCGACGCGCGCCATCAAAGCGCTGCTGCCAGTAGCTCACGCGCATGTCTTCCACCCGCACCACCGCGCCCGTGCGTGGGGAATGGATAAATTTGTTGTCGCCCACATAAATGCCCACGTGGCTGAAGGTGGCCTTGAGGGTGTTGAAAAACACCAGATCACCGGGCTGCAATTCAGATTTGTCAATCGGTTGGGTGGCTGCTGCTTGCTCCGCCGAGCGGCGCGGCAAGATCAAGCCCACCGTTTGCTCATACATCAGGCGCACAAAACCGCTGCAATCCAGCCCCGCATCAAATGAATTGCCACCGCGCTTGTAGGGCACGCCCAAAAAGCCCATCGCCGTGACAACCAGCTCCGAGGCCTTTTCGCTCACGGCATTGCCAGCCGCTGTGACTTGCTGGCCGAGCTTTTGAACCAAGCCTTTGTCTTGCAGGAAAACGGCCAAATCATCGTTGCTGGCAGGCTGGCTTTGCGCTTGCGCTGCGCCAGCAAAACCCCAAATCAAGCAGGCAAGCGACAACACCAGCGCGCCATGCCGCAGCTTGGCTGGGCAGAGGGTGGTGTGAGCAGATGCAAAAAGCATAGTTGCATTATCCTGAAAATTCATGAGAAGTCAAATGAATAAACGCTTGTAAGTGATTGATTTATTGTAAATATTCAGAAAAATACACGCTTAAAAGCGAATGAGAGGGGTGCTTTTGAGCGCCTACAATGCAATGAAGTCTCTATTTTGCCATTCAAGCTGCCGCCCATGCCACATTCCCCTGTCTTGCCGCAAGCCGCGCTCGTGCTCGCTGAGCGTGACGCGCGCGGCGTGCTCACGCTGAACTTAAATCAGCCTCAAAATTTCAACGCCTTGAGCGGCGAGATGATTGCCGCACTACAGAGTCAAGTTGACGCAGTGGCAAAAGATGAAAGCATTCGCGCTGTGGTCATCGCGGCGCTGGGAAAGGCGTTTTGCCCTGGGTACAACCTCAAAGAGATGGCACCGCCTGATTGGAAAACCGCATGAACGCCACCACCCAAGCCAATTATTTCAAAGCCTTGCTGGCTGACATCGGCCGCGAAGGCTTTGCCTATGAAGTGGCTGCGCTACTTGCCTGCCTGGTGGCGGCTTGGGTCGTCGTGTGGGCTCTGCGCCGCGCTTGGGCTCGCTCCCAACCCGCGCCAGAAATCGCGCCGCTGCCGGGTCAGCGCTCAGATTCCGTGCTGTTTGGGCTTCGGGGGGTGGACGGGGTGTTGTTTCCCTTGATCGCTGTGGCACTGGTGTATGTGCTGCGCGTGACTCTGTTCTCCAGCGCAGAGTTTGCACTGTTTCGGCTTGCTGTCCCTATGCTGTCTGCATTGGCTGCTATCAGGTTAATAGCACGTGTGATTGCGCTTGCGTATCCTGATTCCATGGCGGGGCGATTGATTGAGCAGTTTTTCTCTTGGGCGGTGTGGCTGGGGATTGTGCTGTGGCTGGCTGGCGTGTTGCCGGTGGTGATGAGCGAGCTGGAAGGCATCCATTTCAGCATCGGCAAATCCAAAGTGAGCCTGCTGGGCATGTTTGAAGGCTTGCTGGCGGCGCTACTTGTGATTGTGCTGAGCTTGTGGTTATCGGCGGTGATTGAGCGGCGGCTGCTCTCAGACGCGGTGAGCGATTTGTCACTGCGCAAAGTGGCGGGTAATGCGCTGCGCGTGGTGTTGTTGATTGTGGGATTGCTGTTTGCGCTGTCAGCGCTGGGGGTGGATTTGACGGCG
>JANMDE010000408.1:0-2851 GCA_031376105.1 Variovorax sp.
TGATCAAGAAATCGTGGGTAAAAAAGCGTTTGAAGTGGCGCATTTGGGGCTGGGCTACGTGCCAGAAAACCGCGATATTTTTCCAATGCTCACGGTGCATCAAAATCTGATGCTCGGCCAAAAGCGCGGCGCAAAAAATCCGCGCTGGGGCTTTGACGACATGTACACCATGTTCCCCCGCCTGAAAGAGCGCCAGCACACCGAAGCCGGCGTGATGAGCGGCGGCGAGCAGCAAATGCTCACCCTGTGCCGCACGCTGATGGGCGACCCCGATCTGATCATCATCGACGAGCCCACCGAAGGCCTCGCGCCCAAGATCGTGGAGCTGGTGGGCGAATACCTCAAAGAGCTCAAAAAACGCGGCGTCTCCGTGCTCCTCATCGAGCAAAAGCTCACCATTGCCATGGCTATTTCAGACCGCGCCTTGGTCATGGGGCATGGCAGCATCGTGTTTGCGGGTACGCCAGACAGCCTCCGCGCCGATCCGTATATTCGTAAAGAGTGGCTCGAAGTTTGATCGTAAGTCGTTGATCTGATTGAGTTTTCGGTATATTTTGTGTTTTTATCAAAGTGTACCAAATGCTCAAATTGGAATCATTGGAATTAGATTTCAACTGATTTTTTCTCTGTGTCGTTATCGGTAGTTGCCTCGTGCACCTGTCGCATTGTGTGCGCTGGACTTGTCGTCATCAAATCCGATTCCCCTGAATTTGTCGCTGCCTTGGCGTGATAACTGTTGCGATCGGGTTGAGCTCAGCGGAAAGCATTCAAACCCTTTGAGCAGCCCAGGAAGAAGGGAGGTGTTTCGGTGCTAATTCAATAGCAAACTATGCAGTATTTATAAGGGCGAAAACACGTTTTTCCTATCAACAAACGCAAAAAAGCCTGGCGAACCAGGCTTTTTTGTGAAGACCTAGAAGGTCTGCAATGAATGCAATTACTTCTTAGGAGCAGAGGCTGGTGCAGCAGCGGCTGTGGCCTTGGCATCTTTCTTTGGCTCGGCTTTGGCTTTTTTGTCAGCTTCAGCTTTTGCTTTCTTGTCGTCTTCTGCCTTTTTCTTGGCATCAGCTTTGGCTTTTTTCTCAGCGTCGGCTTTGGCTTTCTTGTCAGCATCTGCTTTTGCTTTGGCATCCGCTTTGGCTTTCTTCTCTTCGTCAGCCTTCATTTTCGCGTCAGCTTTTGGATCTTTGGCAGCGGCTGGTTTGGCATCCTTTGCAGCGGCAGCGGGTGCAGCAGCGGCGGCAGCTGGCTTGGCATCCATGGCTTTTGCATCCTTAGCAGGAGCGGCAGCGGCTGCGGCGGCTGGTTTAGCAGCTGCGTCTTTGGCCATCGGCTTGTCATCTTTCTTAGGGGCAGCGGCTGCGCCTTTGAAGCCAGCGCCACCGACGGTGAGGCCTTCAGCGGAGAATTTGGCAGCGTTGGTTTCGCCAATGCCATTCACGCGGGTGACCAGATCGTTCCAGTCTTTGAAGTTGCCTTTTTTGCGCTCGTCCAAAATTTTGGCGGAGATGGCGGGGCCGATGCCCTTGATGCCGTCGAGTTCGGCGGCGGTGGCTTTGTTGACATCAACGGCTGCAAAAGACAGCGCTGCGTAAAACAAAGCGAACAAAACAAACAGTTTTTTCAACATGAGACAACTCCTCGGAGGGGTGGATTGGAAAAGTTTTTGAGTTCGGAAAAACCGAAGCTACGGAACTATAACGGCAGGGCAAGCATCGGGTTGACCTGCTTCAGTGCAGAATCTTGGTATTAACCCGAATAACTTACTCTGTTGGATTCCAAATGAGCTGAAATGTCGACGGCGGGAGCTTGCCGTTGCTGTCTCGTGGCAAGGATTCCGCTTTTTCAAATGCGCGAACGACAGCATCATCCCATTGCTGATTCCCGCTGGATCTCAACACCTTAGGACGACTCGCAACCGTGCCGTCGGGCAGGATGCTGATGATGATTTCTAGCGGCTTGAGCGCAGAGCGATCGCCTGAAAAAATGATTTGTGGGTTAACACGCGCTTTAACTTTGGCTCTCCAACTGTCAGACATGCCCGTGCTTTGTTGCGCGTTGCCTTGCGCATTCGGCGCGCCGCTGGCACCTGCCAAGCCTACCATGCGCTGGATATTGTCTAAGCGCTCTTTTTCGCGCTGATCAGCGAGTTTTTTGGCATCGAGCGCTTTGTCAACTTTGGGCTCGGGTTTGGGACTTGGCTTGGGCTCAGGTTTGGCCTCTGCTTTGAGAGCAGGCTTAGGCTTTTCTTTTTCAAGCGCGATATCGGGGGCTTTAGGAGCAGGCGGCTCGGGCGGCGCTGCCACTTTGGGCGGCGGCGGCGCCTCTTGCAGTTTGGGTGCGGCCAGTTGCGGCAAGCTGCTCCACAGTTCGGCTTCCATGGTGGTGACCACAGCTTCGCGCTTCCAGCTCACGCCCCAAGCGAGCGCGCCGAGCAAGGCCAAATGCGCGAGCAGGGCAATCGACATCGCGCTGCCCGTGCCTTGCGGGCGAGGCGGGTGAAAATCAAAGCGGCTGGCGGTGCTGGCCATGGCTGTTACTTAGCGAGCTGCACCGAGAGGCCCACGCGCTGGATGCCTGCGCGTTGCAGCTTGTCCATCACGGCCACCACCGTTTCGTATTTCACGCCTTTGTCAGCGCTGATCACCACCGCCGTATTGGCCTGCCCAGCCTGAATTTTTTTGACCTGATCAGCTACTGAATTAATAGCAGACTTCGTATATTCTGTAGGGGCAGGTAGCGCTTTTAGCTCTAAAGAATCATCTTTGTTGATGATAATCTGGATCACCGCATCGGGCTGCTTGGCCGCTTTGCCCACGCTGGGCAGATCAATCATGCTGGGCGTGATCAG
>JANMDE010000441.1:0-4126 GCA_031376105.1 Variovorax sp.
AAAGGCCATTGAGCCAAACCCGCTAACACCGCGCTCAACACCTGCACCGCCAGTGCCGCACCTTGCCAAATCGGAGCAAACACCACACCCGCCAAGGCCAGCGGCGTGATCACCAGCGTCACCCACGGAATGGCCAGCGCATTGGCCAGCAAGCCAACCAGCGAGACTTGGTTAAACAGCATCAAGCTGAGCGGCGCAAGCGCCAGCGTGATCACCCATTGCTCACGCAGCAGATGCACCAAGCGCCGCAACACGCCTTTGGGCCCAGAGGCATTCGCACCCTTTGCCGCGCCTGCATCGGAAGCAAACAACACCCCCACCGCCACAAAGCTCAGCCAAAACCCCGCCGAAAGCAGCGCCCACGGATCGCTGGCCACGATCAGCGCCAAAATTGAGAGCCACACCAGAGGCCAAGGCCAGCGTTTGCCAGACAATTTGAGCAGCGCCACTGCCGCCAGCATGCCCACGGTGCGCTGCGAAGGTAGCCCCCAGCCAGAAAACAGCGAATAAAGCGTCGCCAAAATCACGCCGCCCATCAGCGCAGCGTGCTGTGCGGGCAGGCGATCTGTAAGCCGCGTGCTGCGCCGCCACAGGCTGCCGATAATGAGCGCCATACCCCATGCAAACATCGTGATGTGTAAACCCGAAATACTCATCAAATGCGCCACCCCCGTGGCTCGGTAAACATCCCAATCAGCCCGATCAATGGCCGCTTGATCGCCCACTGCCAGCGCCGCGATCACGCCCGCCAACTGTGGGCTACTCACGCTTTCAAAAATCGCATCGCGTACACGCTGGCGAAGCGCCTCCAGCGGATGCTGCAAAGTCTCGCCAATCTTCATGGGCCCGTCCCCCCGAGCCGCCTCGCGCGGCGTGGCGCGTACGTAGCCAGTGGCGGCAATGCCCTGCTCCCAGAGCCAAAGCTCAAAATCGAAGCCGTGGGGATTCACATTGCCATGCGGCGCTTTGAGCCGCGCCACCATTTGCCAGCGCTCGCCTGCTTTGATGTCGCCACCGCCCGCTTGCAGCTCCGCAAAAGGCACAGCGGCGGCCTCCTCTGAGAGGCGCGGCAGGCTGCGATACCAGGCCAGTTGGATACGCGGCGGTAAGGCCACGGCTTGCACCTTGCCACCCTGCAAAAGCTGCGCAGATTCCACGTCAAACCGAAACCGTATGCCCGATTCATCGCGCTGCGGCATGGCCGCGACGATGCCTGTGATGCGAATATCTTGCCCTTCCAAAGCGCTGTTGATGGCTTGCGCCTGAAATACAGCGGCGCGCCAGCCCGCTTGCCCAAAGCCCAACAAGCCTGCTGCCAGCGCTCCAATCAGAAGAGCAGCGATGCGATTCTTAGCGCTGATATGCGTTTGCTTGGCCTCTAAGTATGCTACTATTTTTATAGCAAACAATGCAATAAACATAAGGGCGATTAGGCAAAAAATCCCATAAATCCAAGTTTCAAACAACACCCGCTGCTGCAACTGCGCGGCGCAACCCATCACAAAACCAGCAAGCAGCAAGATCATTCGGAGCATGGGAGCGGAGGTTTTCGTCGTTGTGTTCCGCTACGATGCGGTTTTGAACCCATTATCCAACGGAGCGATCGTATGACTGTTTATGACAACCTGAAGAATCTCGGTATCGAGTTACCCGCCGTGTCCACGCCTGCTGCCGCCTATGTGCCGTTCGTGCAAACCGGCAAACTAGTCTTCGTCTCAGGCAATATCGCCCGCAAAGACGGCGCAGCTTGGGTCGGCCAACTCGGCAAAAACATCAGCGTTGAGGAAGGCAAGCTCGCCGCCCGCAGCTGCGCGATCCAACTCATGGCTGCGCTGCAGGCCGCTTGCCAGGCGCAAGGGGGCGATTTGAGTAGCGTCAAGCGCATCGTCAAAGTCATGAGCTTGGTCAACTCCACCCCCGATTTCACCGAGCAGCACCTTGTGACCAACGGCTGCTCAGAGCTGATCGGCCAAGTCTTCGGCCCAGTCGTGGGAGCCCACGCCAGAAGCGCTTTTGGTGTGGCGCAAATTCCGATGGGTGCATGCGTGGAGATTGAGCTGATTGCGGAGCTGGGTTGATCGCCGAATGAAGCTCTGCGACCAGCTTTAACGTTGTATTTGCGCAATTTGCTGATTTTTGTGGGGTAACAGAAACTAGCGCTTAAGTTTTCTTTTTGGTCAACAAAAGCGGTTTCAGAGCTTTAATTGTTACCAATTCAGTGCTGTTTTAGATGATTTAGGATATTTACAAAATGAAACTTGTTCGATAATCTTGTCATTGAACAATTTTTGAGCAGCTTCCCATGTCGTTAATGACCAAACAAGAACTCACCATGCTAGGGCAGTATGTGGTGATTCGGACAGATCGCGGCAATGAGATCGTCAAACGCGATCCCCGAGAAATGCCGCGTCGGTTGCGCGTCTTGTTGTTGGCTATCGACGGTGCCCAGCCTGTGAATTTGTATACACAGACGCTCAAAGGCTTTGGCGACGTGAGCGATTTACTTATTGAGCTGGTGAATTTAGGAATGGTGCGCTTGGTCGAGCCGCTGCTTGCCAAGCAGCAAAAAATCTCTGGCCGCAGCGACTCATTCGCAGCCTTGGACAACATGCTCGACGACTCTCGCTTTAACAGCGAAAGTGCCGCTGACGTGTTTTATGGCAGCACCACACCGGGTAGTTTTGACGACATGGTTCGAGTCGCGCGCATTGAACGCCCTGAATTTAAGCCTGCGGTTGCCCCGTTGTCCGCACCCGTCGCTGCGCCTGAGCAAAAAGCTCAAATTGAAAGCTTGTTTAATTTACTGGAATCTGTGCGCGGCGAGCGCACCAATTTAAAGCAGCAAGTTTTAAAGCTGCAGCGCGTTAAGGAAGCTGCACTGCGTTTGCATCATCAAAATCTGCGCTTGCAAAACTGGGTTTATGGCCTTGGGATCAGTTGCGCAGTGCTTGCGGCGAGTTTGATTTTGGTGCTGGTCAGACGCTGATTTCTGCTAAAGAACAACGGCATTACCTGCGCGATCAGTTTTTTATCAACTGCGCTTAAGGTTTGGCTGCTAAAGCGCCGTCATTCACCTGCAAACGTTGAAACCTCTGAAACAGGGTTTCGCGGCTGTCTTGATGCTCTGGATGAACATCGATGCATGCGACTGGGCAAACCTGCACACATTGCGGTTCATCAAAATGCCCGATGCATTCAGTGCATTTGTGGGGATGGATTTCGTAGATTTCTCGCCCCATGTAAATCGCTTCATTCGGGCACTCTGGCTCGCACACATCGCAATTGATGCATTCGTCGGTAATGCGTAGCGCCATGGCGTCTGCCTATGCCTGCATTTTGGGGCGATGAATGGCTTCGAGCGCATTCGCCACGTCAGGGCTGACCAATTGACCGATATCACCACCCAACAAACTGATCTCGCGTACCAGGGTTGAGCTGATGCATTGCACAGGAGGGCTGGGCAGAAGAATCACCGTATCGACCGCCGGACGCAGTTTGCGGTTCATGGCGGCCATTTGCGCCTCATAGTCAAAATCACTCAGATTGCGCACACCGCGCACCACCGCTTGCGCGCCCTGCATCGCACAAAAATCCATGATCAAGCCATCAAAAGACTTGATTTGCACGTTTTTGACCGACTTGAGCGCATTTTCAGCAAGATGCATGCGCTCTGCTAGTGAGAATAAAGTTTTTTTATGATGCGCCAGCGCGACTGCCACAACCAGCGTGTCAAACAGCGCTGCTGCACGGATGATGACATCCAAATGCCCCAAAGTGATGGGGTCAAAGGTGCCTGAATAAACTGCAATTCTTGCCATCCCCCAATGATACGCCGTTCAGGGTGGTCGTGAGGACTGCAACAGTGTCTCAAGTCCATCCAGCGCACATAATGCGGCATGAACAACACACCCCTGCTTGACCAGCGCATGGTCACCACGCTCACTGTTGCTACAGCGAACGTCTTAAATCTGGCCAATTCAGGGCGGATGTTTTATGCGAATCAGGATACTTATTCGCAAAACGAGTTTGATCGCAAGATCGAATGGCTCGGCGGGCGCATCGCGGCGCTCAATGCCGATGTATTGGCTGTGCAAGAAGTGTGGGATGAAGCGGCGATCAAGGCGGC
>JANMDE010000454.1:0-4654 GCA_031376105.1 Variovorax sp.
ATGTACCGATCGTGGTACTTTCTGCCTCACCTGCAGCCGATTTTGAAGAACTCAGCATCGATGCCGGCGCAGATCTGTATTTAGAAAAATCTTCTGGGGCCACCCATCTGACGCAAGCCCTACGCGCTTTGGTCACCCCAGAGAGCGAAAGCTACGATCCAAAAATCGCCGTGAGCGACAAGCTGTCGCGCCGTCAGCTTGAATTGCTGAAGTTACTCGATCGCGGCATGAGCAACCGTGAGTTGGCGGAATTCATGGAGATCAGCGAGCACACAGTGAAAGTGCATCTGTGGCGCTTGTTTCGTCGCCTTGCTGTCAAAAATCGGTCTCAAGCCGTTCACTGGGCACGCTCACGCGGCATTATTTGAGTGTAGATTTTTCGCTCATCCTCCAATGACATGGGCATGCTGGCGTTGCCCAAAGCTTGGCTTGAGGCCAATTTCATTTCAATGCGGGCGCGTGTGCCTTTACCCAGCACAGAACGCAAGCTCACTGTGTGCCCCAAGGCGCGGCACAAACGCTGCACGATAGCTAACCCCAAACCGAAGCTGTCCGCCGTGCCTTCATGCACAGGCGCGCGATAAAACTCCTTGAAGACATGCGGCAGATGCTCAGGTGCAATGCCGGTGCCACTGTCGGAAATTTCCAGCCAAAGTTTGTCTCCCATCAAACGACATGCCACCATGACACCGCCTCGCTCGGTATAGCGGATCGCATTGGCTAGCAAATTGGCGGTGATGCGCCGCAGCAAAACAGGATCGCTGCTGACCGTCGCTTGGACGGGATAAGACCGCAAAGACAATCCTTTTTTGTCTGCCGCTGGCGCAAACTGCACATTGAGCTCCTCCAACATTTGTGCAATGTCCACCTCGGCCTGATTGATTTGAATGGCGCCGGCTTCAATGCGCGCAAAATCAAACAAACTGTTGAAAAGCGTGTTGACAGAATCCGTGGCGGCCAAGATTTTGGGTATCACGCTTTCGGCGAGATCAGGCTCGTTGCGCAACCAATCGGCATAAAAAGCCAGCGCATGAACGGGTTGACGCAAATCATGGGCGGCGCTCGCAAGAAGATTGTTTTTCATCAGCACCGCATCGGTGGCGGCTTGTGTCTGCTGGCGTAGCGAGCGAATCAGCTGTTCATTGCCAAACTGAGCGCTATAGCTGCTACGCTGCAGCGCATGCAGATGCCTGCCCAAATAGACGATTAGCACCCAAAACAGCGCGATAAGAAGCGAAAAAATCACCGATGTCCGAGTGGGCGGGGTGGGCCATAAGCTCAACCAATGGGAAAAAATTGCCAGCAGAACGGTTGCGCACAAAGCATGTGAAAACCATTGCTGACATTTGAGATTGGCCGCCATCAGCGAAGCACCCACCGCACCCAAGCCCACCAAAATCGTCAGGCACAAGTATTGGTTCACCTCTGGCGCATGCTCGTAATACAAAAACATAGGCCATGTGTAGACCACCGCACTGGCTGGCCAACCCCTGCCGTGGAGGTGGAAAAACCCTACCGTATTGACTTGCGAAGCGCCTCGATCAGAAGCGTACACCATGCGTTCAAAGACTTGAACCATGAGATAGCGGTAGACGAGAAAAATAGCGCTGACCAGAGCCCAGACACCCAACCCCAAAGAACTCACATGGCCATAAAGCAAGACAAACGTGAGCACCAGTACCAACACACCGGCTCGCAAGCCTGCTTTCGTGTTGCGCATGAAATCTCGCGCCAACAGCGTTTCAACCCAAGCGTCATGGGATTCGATCTGCTGCTCCTCTTGGACAGCTGCGACATAGTTATCTACAAACTGGGAATCGGGTTGCATGCGGGCAAATGTAGCAGGAACGAGATCGGCAATAAAAAAGCACCCATGAGGGTGCTTTTTTATTGCTGGCGGAGAGGGCGGGATTCGAACCCGCGGAAAGTTTGACCCTTCGCACGCTTTCCAGGCGTGTGACTTAAACCGCTCATCCACCTCTCCTAAAAGTTGGTACGATTTAGTTCACTATTGTAATCGAGACAGGCAGCATGCCAGCATAAATGGGGCTTGCGCAGGGCGATAATGCGATGTGTTGATCAGTTTTTGAAGGATTCTTGATGCCCCGCGTTCACAATTTTAGTGCCGGCCCCGCGATGCTGCCCGAGGAGGTCTTGCGCCAAGCGGCTGATGAGATGCTGGATTGGCAGGGCAGCGGCATGAGCGTGATGGAGATGAGCCACCGGGGGCCTGAATTCATAGGCATTTATAAGCGTTGCGTGACCGATTTACGCGAGCTACTGGCGATTCCCGCAAACTATAAAGTGATCTTCCTGCAAGGGGGTGGGCTGGGCGAAAACGCGATTGTGCCGATGAACATGTTGCGCGGCAAAGAAGAGATTGACTTCGTGGTGACCGGCACTTGGAGCGAGAAATCAGCCCAAGAAGCAGCGAAGTTTGCCAGGGTGAATATTGCAGCATCTTCAAAATCTGACGGTTTTACCCATATTCCGCCTGCGGCCAGCTGGAAGCTCAGCACACATGCGGCTTACCTTCATATTTGTCAAAATGAGACGATTGATGGTGTGGAATTCCAAGGCGCGCCTGATGTAGGCGACCAAGTGCTGGTGAGCGACGTGTCGTCCATGATCCTCTCGCGTCCGATGGATGTATCGAAATACGGGCTGATCTTTGGCGGCGCGCAAAAAAATATCGGCCCGGCAGGTCTCACGATTGTGATCGTGCGGGAGGATTTACTGGGCGGCGCAGCGGCTTATACGCCGGATGTGTTCAATTACACGGTGCAAGGGAAGGCAGATTCCATGTACAACACACCGCCTACTTACGCGATTTATATTGCGGGCTTGGTGTTTGAGTGGCTGAAAAAGCGCGGTGGCCTGCCCGCGATGGAGGCGCACAATACCGCCAAAGCTCTCCTGCTTTACAACGCACTGGATGCCTATGGTTTTTACCAAACCAAGGTGCAAAATGCCTTCCGTTCGCGCATGAATGTGCCCTTTTTCCTGCCCAACGAGCAGCTTTACGCGCCCTTTCTGCAGGGCGCTGATGAACGCGGGCTTTTGCAGCTCAAGGGTCACCGTAGCGTGGGCGGCCTGCGGGCGAGTATTTACAACGCGATGCCGCTTGAGGGTGTGCAGGCGCTGGTGGGTTATTTAGCTGAATTTGAGAAGTCGCATGGCTGAAACTCCTCTCAAACCACCCCACCGCACCCGTATCAAAATTTGCGGGCTCACGCGTGAAGCAGATGTCGATGCGGCCGTGCAAGCGGGTGCAGATGCGATTGGTTTTGTGCTTTATGCCAAAAGCCCGCGTGCCGTCAGTTTGGCGCGGGCGCAGGCATTGGCGCGACGGCTGCCAGCGTTTGTCACGCCTGTGTTGCTTTTCGTCAATCAAGAAACTCCTAAATTGATAGCGAACAACGAAGACAATATAAGGGCAAAAAGCCATTTTCTCTATCAGTTTCATGGTGATGAGAGCCCAGAACAGTGCATGGCAGCTGGTCGGCCGTTTATGCGCGCTGCCAGAATCCCCTTGGAATCGACGGTCGCGTTTGACTTGGTAAAATTCTGTTCTGAATTTGCAGCTGCACAAGCGATTTTGGTGGATGCCCACGTAGAAGGCTTCGGTGGCGGCGGCAAATCATTTAACTGGAAAGCTATAGAGTGGTCACATCCACAAATAAACGCAAGCTCTCGGATCGTTTTGTCTGGTGGGCTCACCGCACAAAACGTGATTGAGGGTATCACGCTAGTGCGGCCTTGGGCCGTTGACGTGAGCTCGGGCGTTGAGCTGGATGCCCTTCTTGGTGATCCCCTTGGCGGGACACAAAAAGGCCTCAAAGACCCGAAAAAGATCATTGAGTTCGTCGCCGCCGTTCGCCGCGCCGACGAACTCCTTTCCAAGAGCTAATACTGTGAAACCTACATCTGCCCCAAGCAAACCACCTTACGATTTTCCGGATGCCGCCGGCCATTTTGGTAAATACGGCGGTAATTTTGTCTCCGAGACGCTGTCTCATGCCATCGAAGAGCTGAAAGCTGCCTACGCGCATTACCAGAACGACCCGGAATTCGTTCGCGAATACAACGACGAGCTGGCGCATTTTGTGGGCCGCCCTTCCCCGATCTATCACGCTGCCCGTATGAGCCGTGAGATGGGGGGTGCACAGATTTATTTGAAACGCGAAGATTTAAACCACACGGGCGCGCACAAGATCAACAACACGATTGGCCAAGCCCTGCTCGCCAAACGCATGGGTAAGCCGCGCGTGATTGCTGAGACCGGCGCTGGTCAACATGGCGTGGCCACCGCCACGATCTGCGCTCGCTATGGGCTGGAATGCGTCGTTTATATGGGTAGCGTGGATGTGAAGCGCCAGTCGCCCAACGTCTATCGCATGAAGCTCTTAGGCGCAACCGTGATCCCGGTGGAATCGGGCAGCAAGACTCTGAAAGACGCGCTCAACGAAGCCATGCGCGATTGGGTGGCGAATGTGGACAACACCTTTTACATCATTGGCACCGTTGCAGGCCCTCATCCGTATCCGATGATGGTGCGCGACTTTCAGAGCATCATTGGCAAAGAATGTATTGTGCAAATGCCTAAGCATTTGGGTGGCAAAAAGCAGCCCGATGCGGTGATTGCCTGCGTGGG
>JANMDE010000481.1:0-3508 GCA_031376105.1 Variovorax sp.
GGAGAAGCCATAAACGCATATAAATTTCCGACCCGAGCAGGGTTTCCAAAGACCTCGGGCTGTTCGCCCAAAGCCTTGCCCAAACGCCGCAGTAAATTGACGCGGCCATCCATCCCCACCAGCGGATTGGAATCAGTCACCTGAAATGCCTGCGCCAGCTTCATGCTGGAGAGCTGCTGCAAAGCTTGCGCATCCACGCGCAGTGGCTGAGCAGGGTCGCTGGAAAAAAGTCCGCTCGTAAAAGCATGAAAACTCGCTATGCCCAAGCCTTCAGAGCGGGCATGCACCTGCCCAGTGCGCGCTTCCTTGAATTGCCAATTCGGGCCTGCGCCTGCGTCAAGCAGCACGCTCACCACCACCAAATCAATTAGGGTGATCGGATCAAAAGAGGCACCTGCCTGCATTTGGGAAAGCCAAGCGCGGCGATTGACGCCGCCCGCCTCAAAATGACGCCAGCGGCTGTGATACGGAATCTTCAAATCAGGGTAGCGGCTGCGTGTGGTGTGCGCGACCAGACTGGCCACGCTAGGCAGCGCATCGTCGTGCACATCGAAGTGTGCAGACTGCCCTGCGCGGGCGCGAGCGAGCAGAGCGCGGGCGCGGCTGCGGGTGGTCTGTGTGGAGAAGAGTTCTTGCATTTTGAATAAAAGAGGGCTCTTGCCCTTATATTATCTGCATAGTATGCTATCTATTTAATAGTATCTATTCATTCAAGCTGCGGCCTTTGGTGGTCTTGAGCTCATCTGCTGTGGGCACGGCGGTGGGCGTGAAATAGCCTGCCGCCATCTTTGCATCCATCTCCACTTTCGCGTCATCGGGGATCAAATCCGCAGGAATGTTCACGCGCTCGCCCACCTCAATGCCACTTTGCGTGATCGCGTCAAACTTCATATTGCTCATGCTCACCAAACGATGGATTTTCGTGATGCCCAACCAATGCAATACATCGGGCATCAGCTGCTGAAAGCGCATGTCTTGCACACCCGCCACGCATTCTGTGCGCGCAAAGTATTTGTCTGCTGTGTCGCCGCCCACTTGGCGTTTGCGAGCGTTGTACACGAGGAATTTCGTCACTTCGCCCAAGGCACGGCCTTCCTTGCGGTAATAGCTGATCAGCCCCACACCGCCGCGTTGCGCCCCAGCAATGCATTCTTCAATCGCATGCGTCAAATACGGACGGCAGGTGCAAATATCGGAGCCAAACACATCTGAGCCATTGCATTCGTCATGCACACGCGCTGTGAGCTCGATGTTGGGGTTGGCCAAATCTTTCGGATTGCCAAAGATGTAAATGGTGAGCCCTCCAATCGGTGGCAAAAACACTTCCAGATCGCTTCGGGTGACGAGCTCGGGATACATACCACCCGTTTCCTCAAACAACACGCGGCGCAAATCCGTCTCGGAGCAGCCAAAGCGTTGCGCCACGCTGGGCAAATGCCACACAGGTTCTACAGCGGCTTTGGTGACGACAGCTGCGCCGCCCTCGGAGAGGATTTTGCCATCGGCCTTCAAGCGGCCTTTTTGCATCGCCTCCATCACCTCGGGCAAGATCACATGGGCTTTCGTTACGGCAATCGTGGGGCGAATATCTTGGCCAGCGGCTAGCTCACCTGCGTAATAGCGCGAAATCTCGGCGCCCCAAGGATCGAGCGAGACGATCTTGCCCGGCTGCGTCCAGCTGGGGTAAGGGCCAATGAAATCGGTGGGTGAGGTGTCGGTGAGATCAGCGCGGTGTTTGGGGTCAAGTGCGCCAGCGGCAACAGCCAAGGCGCGGTAAATGCTGTAAGAGCCGCTGTGGGTTCCGATCACGTTGCGGTGAGCGCGCGAGGTGGTGGTGCCCACCACCGGGCCGCGCAGAGCGGCCGTTTCCGCGCCCCAGTGGATGGGGAGCGCACCTTCGCCACCCGCGTGGGAGGTGAGACGGATGTGGGGGCGGGCATCAACAGCAGCAGTCATATCAAACTCGAATATCAAAAAGACATCTTGCGATGAATTTGCATTTGATGCAAGAGGTGTGCCGAGCATTCGATACAGATAATGACTAGACTGAATTCCGTATAGCTTGCCAAGTGACGACTTTCTCAGTAACGGCCGCGTCTAAGCTCGCCGTGCACGGCCTTTACCGTGGCTGAGCGCGTTGGCGTCACCGTTTTACTACACCGCCCAGCGCGATGTCGGTTTGGTACATTGTGCAATTGGCGGGATCATGCAAATTGCAGGTCAGCTTAAAGGCATCCTGTCTCACTTTCCCTTGCTCACTTGCGGGCTGGCCAACGGGGCACCCGAACTCATGCGCTGCGTCATTGATGCGCTCGCAGCCTTGAGTGCGCAAGATGCGCGGCGCATGCGCGCCCTGGCTGCCTTGCTGAGCGTCAAACCAAATATGCCTTTCGTGAGCGCCTACAAAACCATCCTTGCCGAACAAACGGGCGATGGTGCCTAGCTGCGCGTCAAAGCGCCACTCACGCTGCTTTTTCAAGGCGGAAATGATACCGTGCGAGCTGCGTATCGGCGGATTCCCAGGTGAGTGCGCCTTTGCTGGTCGCTCCCGGCACAAGCAGAAACACAAAAAATCAGCTTTGTAATCGAGCGCAACGCTCGCTTACGGCTTATAGTGAGGCTTCAATTCTCGAACACGATTGGAGCGGATATGAAGCCTGTGATCGAACTTTTAAAGAAGCGCAATAGCGCCTTGTTTCAAGTGGCCCCAGATGTGACCGTATTTGATGGGCTCAAGCTATTAGCCAGCTACGGCATCGGTGCGATTCTCGTGATGGATCAAGACAAGCTGATCGGCATCTTCTCAGAGCGCGATTACACCCGCAAAGTGGCACTCGAAGGCAAAAATTCCCGCGAAATCACGATCGCCGATATCATGACGCGCAACGTGATCAGCGTGCCCCCAAGCGCCGGAACGCGCTTGTGCATGACGCTTATGAGTACCAATAAAATTCGCCATTTGCCGGTGGTTGAAGGCGGAAAAGTCCTCGGCCTGATCTCCATCCGCGACATCATGGACGACATCATTGCCGACCATGAGCAAACGATTTCTCATTTGCAGACGTATATCTCGGGGTAAGTCGTTGAATTTTTAAACTGGCACGCCTTGATTGGCCAGCGCATCCGCCCGCTCATTGCCCGGGTCGCCCGCATGGCCCTTGACCCAGCGCCATTCAATCTCATGGCCAGCGGTGTGAGCCAGCGTATCGAGCTGCTGCCATAAATCCACATTCTTCACAGGCTGCTTAGCCGCCGTCTTCCAGCCCTTGGCTTTCCAGCCGGGCAGCCATTCGGTGATGCCTTGCAGCACGTATTTGC
This sequence comes from Variovorax sp., assembly GCA_031376105.1. GTDB lineage: Bacteria > Pseudomonadota > Gammaproteobacteria > Burkholderiales > Burkholderiaceae_C > JANMDU01. The sequence goes on from JANMDE010000481.1 coordinate 3,319, forward strand.
TATCTAAATGCAGCGTCACTTTGCAAGGCCGCTTCAAAGCCTCCAGCGCCCGAATCACCGCCATCATCTCCATGCGGTTGTTCGTCGTCAAAGCTTCGCCGCCAAACAGCTCTTTTTCAGTGGTCCCTGATTTGAGTAAAACCCCCCAGCCGCCAGGGCCAGGATTACCTTTGCAGGCACCGTCGGTGTA
>JANMDE010000482.1:0-4718 GCA_031376105.1 Variovorax sp.
GCACAGTCAGCTGCTGGGGAAGAAACGAATACGGCCAACTCGGCAATAGCAACGCTTCTGACCAACTTTTGCCGACCGCAGTGCCTGGCTTATCGGGCGTGATTGCGATCGAACTGGGCGACTATCATTCATGTGCCCTGAAAGCAGATGCCACGGTGGTTTGCTGGGGCTATAACGCAAGTGGGGAACTGGCCGATGGCACAACGATCAATCGCAGCACACCGACGGTGGTGTCGGGCTTGACCGCAGTTGCAGCGCTGACGGCTGGTAGTGGTCATACCTGCGCCCTCAAAACCAACGGCACCATGTTGTGCTGGGGTTGGAACGAAGACGGTGAGTTAGGCGATAGCACTTTGATTAGCAAAACCACCATCACACCCGTCGTAGGCGGTGCTGCGTTTTGGAAATAACGCGTTTTAAGAGCCGGTTGGCATCGAAGATTTTTGAAGCACAGCTTGCGCTTTGTGTGTCCACAGAGCCAAGCTGTCCAGTAAATCTCGCTGGCTGAACGAGCAACTTTCTTCGGAGAACATCGCGCCCGATTCGAGGCGATCGAGCAGATCTTGATACACGACGCTGTATTTCTCTGGGAGCGCTTGGAGCAAAGCGTGATGCATGTGGGCTTTTTGCACGAAGGCATGAGCCAGCAACTCGCCGCTTTGAATTTGAGTGAGCTGCTGGGTAAGAAGCGCCAGCTCGCTGGATGCTTTACTGCTCATTGGATTGTTTTTCCGAGACGCTTGAGGACGAGCAAAGCGCGGTCTGGGTAATCGGTGATGAGGCCATTTGCGCCGGCTTCGATCACAGCGGTCATCTCCGCTTCGCTGTTGGTTGTCCAGGGGATCACTTGAAGCCCGAGCTGATGCGCTTTGCTCACTAGCGCGGGTGTGATGTCAGCAAAGTAGGGCGACCAAACATCGCAGCCAGCCGCTTTGACCATGCTGGGCACGTCGGCGTGATCTGCTGAGCGCACCGAGCCCGTCCAGAACGGGCCTTTGTTGGGTGACTTTGGGGTGATGTTGTCAGTCCAAGCTTGTTGGGCGGTGAGGCACGAGGTGAGCACGCGCTTGGCGTGGCCTTTTTGCAAGGCGTTGATGATTTGCAGCGTGCGCCAATCAAAGCTTTGAATGGTGACGCGGCTCGTCATGCCATGCACGCGCACCACATCGAGCAACTTGCGTGCAAACACAGCCGCGCTGACTGTGTCGTTGTGCTTTTCGGGTGAGATTTTGGTTTCGATGTTGAAGCGCAGTTTTTTTACACCTAGAGCACTCACGCGTTTGAACAGAGTCGATAGCGCTGGCATACGCGTGCCGTCAATGGGCTGCTGGTCAGGAAAGCGCTTGGCGTACTGGCTATCGGGGTTGATGCGGCCCACATCATAAGTTTTGATCTCGGCCATCGTAAGGCGGTTGACGAGCGCGGGCGCTGCGAGATAAGCACCGCTGGCATCGCGCGTGATCTCGGGGTTCAAAGCGCGGTCATGGCTGATCACCACGATGCCGTCTTTGCTCACCCCCACATCCAGCTCCAGCGTGCTCACACCCAGCTCGATGGCACGTTCAAAGGCGGGTAGGGTGTTCTCAGGCAAAAGCCCACGCGCGCCGCGATGGCCTTGAAGATCGAAAGGAGTGGTTTGGGTGGTGGCAGTGTTCATACCCTAAATTATGAGGCAAATCAGCCACTAGCCGTTATTGAATCTACGTAGCATGCTATAAAATCAGGAGTGAGAAAACTCACACCCAGCATCCGCGTGATCTCTCAGTCGGTCAGCGAAGACAGAAACTGCTTGAGCTCGGCAGTTTGCGGGCTGCCAAAGAGCTGCGCGGGCGGGCCCATTTCATGCACGCGGCCTTGGTGCATGAAGATCACGCGATTGCTCACCTTGCGGGCAAAGCTCATCTCATGTGTAACCATCAGCAGCGTCATGCCCTCTTGCGCGAGGCTTTCCACCACTTTCAGCACTTCGCCCACCAGCTCTGGATCAAGCGCGGAAGTGATTTCGTCACACAGCAACACCGCTGGCTCCATTGCCAATGCCCGCGCAATCGCGACGCGCTGCTGCTGACCGCCAGAGAGCTGATCGGGCATAGCATCGTATTTTTCGGCAAGACCGACGCGCTCTAAGAGTTTTCGCGCTGTGGCTTCGCCCTCAGCCTCATCGCGCTTTTTCACCAACGAGGGCGCGAGCATGATATTTTTGCCGACGCTCAAATGGGGAAACAAATTGAAGCTCTGAAAAATCATGCCCACTTTTTGCCGCAGCTCGCGCATCGCTTCGGGTTTGTTGTGCAGCAAAGGCTGGCCTTGCACGCTCAAGCTACCGCTTTGAAAGACTTCTAGGCCATTGATACAGCGCAGCAGCGTGCTCTTGCCTGAGCCGCTTTTGCCAATGATGGCGATCACTTCGCCGGGTACGACTTGCAGATCAATGCCTTTGAGCACTTCATTGCTGCCAAAAGATTTGCGCAACTGTTTGATTTCAATGATAGGGGAGGGGTTCATGGCAGTTCAATCATGAGGCCGGGCGCAGCTTACGCTCCAAGCGTTTGGCATAGGCACTGACGGGAAAGCACAGTGCAAAATAAAACAGTGCAACGAAGCTATACACCAGGAAGGGCTTGAAGGTGGCGTTGGTGATCATGGTGCCCGCTTTAGTGAGCTCCACAAAACCAATCACGCTCGCCAGCGCCGTGCCTTTGATGACTTGTACGAGAAAGCCCACGGTGGGCGCAATCGCGATGCGGAGGGCTTGCGGCAAGATCACATGCTGCAATTTCTCGGTGAACGACAGCGCGAGCGAATCGCAGGCTTCCCATTGGCCTTTAGGAATGGCTTCCACACAACCGCGCCAAATTTCCACCAAAAAAGCACTGGTATACAGCGTGAGCGCCACGAAAGCGGCCATCCACGCGCTGGTTTTGATGCCGAAGAGTGCGATACCGAAATAGATGAGAAAGAGCTGCATCAGCAGCGGCGTGCCTTGGAAGAGCTGCACGTAAGCATTCACGAAACGCTTGGCCCACAAGGATGGCGACAGGCGAGCAAGCAGCAGACCTAAGCCCACCAAGCCGCCGCCCACGAAAGCCATGCTGGAGAGCAATACCGTCCAACGCGCGGCGAGCAGCAAATTGCGATTGATATCCCAGAGGCTAAATTCGACCATGGCTCGCCTCAGAAAATAAAGCGCCGCCCAACCCATTGCAACAGCTTACGCAGCGCAATCGACAGGCAGAGATAGATCGCGGTGGCAATCAAGAAGGCTTCAAAAGCGCGGAAATTGCGGCTTTGGATCAGATTGGCGGCGTAGCTCAATTCTTGCGTGGAAATTTGCCCGCAAACGGCAGAGCCCAGCATCACGATGATGATTTGGCTCACTAAGGCAGGCCAGACTTTGCGCAAAGCAGGCGGCAGCGCCACGCGGATAAAAATCTGTGCTGGGCTCAGAGCCAAACTCTGCGCCGCCTCTACTTGCCCACGCGGCGTCGCTTCAAGACCTGCGCGAATAATCTCAGCGGCATAGGCACCCAAGTTGATCACCATCGCAATGATGGAAGCGACCTCCGGGCTGAGCTTGATGCCCGCAGCGGGCAGACCAAAGAACACAAAGAACAGTTGCACGATGAAGGGCGTGTTGCGGATCAACTCAACATACGCGCCCGCAGCCAAGCGCATCCACGCACTGCCATGCACCCGTGCCCATGCGCAGATGATGCCCACCAACACGCCAACGACAGTAGAAACAGCAGTTAACCCCAGGGTCCAAGCCACGCCCTTTACCAACAACGGCCATTGAGAGAGCACAGCGCTGAAATCAAATTCGATCATGAGGGTTGTGAGAGGATCAATGTGTTGTGTCTGTGCAAGCAGACACCGTGGATCTGGCTCCGCCAGTCCACCGGTGTCGCCCGCTTGAGGGGGGAGGCACCTCTGCCGCCACGGGGGGTGTTAATTAGGAAGGTCGCCAGCGGGGCGACCTAACCATTTCACAGCCATCTTGTCGATATCGCCATTTTTCTTGGCTTCAGCGAGAATCTCATTGACCCTCAAACGCAGCTTGTCTTCGCCTTTGCCCACGCCGATGAAGTTGGGGCTGTCTTTGAGCAAGAGCTTGTATTCGGTGTTGAGCTGGGGATTTTTGCCCATCATGTTGCCAGCAACTGAAGCGCCCGTGGCAATTGCCTGCACTTGGCCTGCCACAAACGCGGAGACGGTGGCGTTGTTGTCTTCAAAGCGCTTGATGTCTGCTGTGGCCGGGGCGGCTTTCGTCAGCTCTTGGTCTTCAATCGCGCCGCGCGTGACCGACACCGTTTTGCCAGCCAAATCAGCAAAGCTCTTGAGGTTAGTGCCCTTGGCAGCAAACACGGCCTGGAAGAAAGGCGAGTAAGCGGCTGTGAAATCAATCACTTTTTCGCGGTCAGGATTCTTGCCGAGCGTGGAGATCACGAGATCAGCCTTTTTGGTTTGCAGATAAGGAATGCGGTTGGCGCTGGTGACAGCCACCAGCTCAATACCCACGCCCATTTTTTGGGCTATGTAGTTAGCCATATCAATGTCCAGGCCTTGGGGCTTCAAATCGGTGCCGACGAAGCCGTAAGGAGGGAAGTCGGTGGGGATGGCGATGGTGATTTTCTTGGCTTTCATCACATCGTCAAGCGCCATTTGCGCTTGGGCTGCGGTAATAGAAAGCAGGCTGGCTGCGGCCACGGAGGCCAACA
>JANMDE010000027.1:0-11052 GCA_031376105.1 Variovorax sp.
AGGCTATGCCTTAGGAAACCGTACATGGTCAATTACCGAGCAAACGCAAAACCCGCAAGGCATCCAAGCCTTGGGGCTTGATCGGTATCTGTGTTGCCGCGCTTGCTGCGGGTGCATTTTGGTTGATGCGCAGCCCCGCTCCTGCACCAGCAGCTGCAACCGCCTCCCCAACCGCCGTGACGGCCACAGTGGCAACCCCAACAGGCGTAAGCCCGACTGCAACCGAGCCAGCCAACTCAAGCAATACCGCTGCGCCGTCGGCATCCAGTCCAGCGGCTTCCAGCGCGGCTGCACCTAGCGCAAGCTCTGCTTCCACCAGCACTTCAGCGCAAGCACCCACCGGAGCCGCTTCTGCGCCACTCTCACCCGCCTCTGCTGCAGCTCGCGCTCTCGCAGCAGCGCGCGCAGCTTCTGCCGCCAAAGCTGTGGCGGCCAACCGCCGCGCCAGTAGCCCCGAACCCACACGCGCTTTCACGCCCCCACCTGAAGCCTCCGCGCCTCAGCCTGCGCCAGCTCAGCGCCCCACCCCTGCCCCTGCCAGCCCCACACCGCCACCCGCGACTGCGCCTGCCGAAGTGCGCAGCGCCTCGGGCCCGCGCGAAGCGTGTGCAGACCGCGTGTTGCTCGGTTTCCAGTTTTGTATGGCTGAGCAATGCCAAAAGCCCGTTTTCCGCAACCATCCCGTCTGCGTGGAGCGACGCGAAATGGAAGAGCGGCGACGCGCCAACCAACAGAGCAACTGAACTTTCCCCGCCTTGCGTTCCCGCGGTTTAGCGGCTCGCCCTCGACATGATCTCCCTGAAAAACATCACGCTGCGTCGCGCAGCCAAAGTGCTGCTCTCCGATTGCAGCGTTACCATCCAACCTGGCGAAAAAGTCGCCCTCGTGGGGCGCAATGGCGCAGGCAAATCCAGCCTGTTTGCCCTGCTGACGGGGCAATTGCATGAAGACAAAGGCGATTTTTTCATGCCCAGTGGCTGGCGTATGGCGCAGGTGTTGCAGCACATGCCTGAGACGGAAGAGACCGCCACGGAGTTCGTCTTAACAGGCGACACGCGCCTGACGGAATTGAACGCAGAGCTGGCCATTTGGGAGCAGCACGAAGATCAAGACATCGCTGGCAACCACATTGCCGAGTTGTATTCGCAGCTTGATCACGCAGGCGCACACGATGCGCGGGCCCGCGCCCAAGCGTTGATCCTCGGCCTGGGCTTCAGCGTCGATGAGCTTGAGCGGCCTGTCAACAGCTTCTCGGGCGGTTGGCGCATGCGTTTGCAGCTTGCCCGCGCCTTGATGTGCCCCGCGGATTTGCTGCTGCTCGATGAGCCCACCAACCACTTGGATTTGGATGCCCTCGTGTGGCTAGAAAGCTGGCTCAAGCGCTTTGAAGGCACTATGGTGGTGATCAGCCACGACCGCGAATTTCTCGATGCGGTCACCAAAGTCACCTTGCATATTGAAAACAACCAAGTCTCGCGCTATGGTGGCAATTACTCATGGTTTGAAGAGCAACGCGCCCTGCGCATGGAGCAGCAGCAAGCCGCATTCGGCAAACAGCAAGAAAAGATCGCTCATCTTCAGCATTTCATTGACCGCTTCAAGGCCAAGGCCAGCAAAGCCAAGCAAGCGCAAAGCCGCGTCAAGGCGCTGGAGCGCATGGAGCGCATCGCGCCGATGCTCACCGCCGCTGATTTTCAGTTTGAATTCCGCGAACCGCAAAATATTCCCAACCCAATGCTCTCTATCAAAGATGCCGTGCTGGGCTATGAGACCGAGAACGGCCAGATTCCGATTCTGAGCGGCATCAGCAAATCCGTGATGGCTGGCCAACGGATCGGTATTTTGGGCGCCAACGGGCAAGGCAAATCCACATTTGTAAAAACCGTGGCCAAGCAGCTTGCGCCGCTGGGAGGCATCATCACCGAAGGCAAGGGTTTGTCGATCGGCTATTTTGCGCAGCAAGAGCTGGATGTGTTGCATGAAAAAAGCTCGCCCTTAGAGCATATGACGCGCTTGGCCAAAGACATTGGCCCGCCCGGCCGCGAGCAAGAGTTGCGTAACTTTTTGGGCAATTTCCTCTTCAACGGCGACATGGTGAATCAGGCTGTGGGCAGCATGAGCGGCGGTGAAAAAGCGCGCTTGGTGTTGGCCATGGTGGTTTGGCAAAAACCCAATCTGTTGCTGCTGGATGAACCCACCAACCATTTAGACCTCACCACCCGTGAAGCCCTGCAAATGGCACTGAATGAGTTTGAAGGCACGGTGATGATCGTCAGCCATGATCGCGCCTTGCTGCGCAGCGTTTGCGATGAATTCTGGCTGGTGGGCAGTGGCGAGGTCAAGCCCTTTGACGGTGATCTCGACGACTACCAAAAATATCTGCTCGACATGGCCAAGCAGCGTCGCGAGAGCCTGTCTGCCAAGATGAAAGCGGATGCGCAGTCGAGGAACAAAGCCCCTGCGCCTTCTGCAATTCCTGCACCTTCCGCGCCGGACGCTATTAAAAATGTAGCAGGCTCTGTAGATAATGTAAGGGCGAATAGCCAAAAAGGCATCGCTATCGAGCCCGAAGCCATCTTCAAGAGCAAGGAGCAGCGCCAACAAGAAGCCCGTGAGCGCTCCGCACTGGCTGAAAAAGCCAAGCCCTTCAAAACCCGGCTCACGCAGCTCGAAGCGAGCATCGCGGCCTTGCAAGCTGAGCAAGCCCAACTGCACGACAAACTCACGCAGCCATTGGCCAGCACGGAGTTGATCGAGGCCAACAAACGCTTAGCGCAGATCGCTAGCGAGCTGGAAGATTGCGAGTGGAAATGGCTTGAGCTGTCTGAACGGATGGATGCCCTGCAAATGGCGTGAGCGTCGTTGCGGGCCTGAGCCGGTCAACCCACTGCTCTTTCATGCGTTTGGTGTAAAGTCTCTCGGCCATTCGGCATTTTTTTAACTATCGAGGAGAAACACACCATGATGAGCATTATTTGGACTGTTGTGATCGGCTTTGTCGTCGGTTTGGTCGCCCGCGCCGTGAAACCCGGTGACGACAAACTCGGCCTGATCATGACGGCCGTTCTCGGCGTGGCAGGTTCCTTCTTGGCAAGCTATGCCGGCGCTGCGCTAGGCTTGTACAAGCAAGGTGATGTGGCAGGATTTATCGCCTCCGTGGTGGGCGCAGTGATTCTGCTTGTGATCTATGGTTTAGTCACCAAGAAATCGGGCGGCGGCGGTGATGGCCCTGCGGCCTAAAACCGATGCGTCGGTGGCTTCGGTAGCCGACGCTGCGCAAGCGCCATTGAGCGCAGATCTGGCAGAGCGCGTTGCGCGCGCTCGCAAGCTGATCGCCAAGCGGGCAATGGTTGCTGCCGCTGCAGGCGCTGTGCCGTTGCCGGGCTTGGATTGGGCAGTGGATGCCGCGCTGCTTTCCAAGCTCATTCCGAAAATCAACACAGAATTTGGCCTGCATCCGCATCAAATCGAACAATTGCCACTGCATCAACGCGAGCGGGTGCAAACCGCCATCGCCTTGGTGGGCGGCGCACTCTTAGGCAAGCTCATCACGAAAAGCCTGATCATCAACTTGATGAAAACCGTCGGCATCCGCCTCACAGCTGCCCAAGCTGCAAAATATGTCCCGCTCGCAGGCCAAGCCGCAAGCGCAGCTCTGAATTACGCTGCCCTGCGCTGGCTCGGTGAGCAACACATCAAAGATTGCTTGCGCGTGGTGAGCGAGGCAAAGCTAGCTTTGCCAGTACCCACTCGCCTGGCCTGACCATGCCAAAAAAGCAGGCAAAAAAATGCCTTGTGTCTCTCAACACAAGGCATTTTTTGTTTTTCAGAACTTGGTGGGAGATGCAAGTTTCGAACTTGCGACCCCTGCAGTGTGAATGCAGTGCTCTACCCCTGAGCTAATCTCCCGAAGCCCTAAATTATACAACGGCTCAAAGCGCTGGATCTCTCATTTCCCAGCGGATTTTGTCAATCTCAGCAAGCAACTCTTTGGACAGCGGTGGCGTGGCCCACGCATCTAAGCATTCGTCAAGCTGAGCAATCGATGTCACGCCGATGATGGTGCTGGTCACGCGCCAATTCTGATAACAAAAAGCCAACGCCAGTTGGGTCGGTGTGAGACCGTGGGCGACTGCCAAGGCGTTATAGCGGCGCGCCGCCACCAAATGCTCTGGCCGGCCCCAGCGCTGCTGCTGAAAGCGCTCATACAAAGCCATGCGTCCTGCTTTAGCTTCTGGCGAAGCGGCGGGGTCATTCAAGCCAGTTAGTGCATCGTATTTCCCAGTCAAGACGCCAAAACCAAGCGGCGAATAAGCCAGCAAACCCACATTTGTGCGATGCATCACTTCATCCAGACCGTTGTCCACAATCCGATTCGTCAAGCAGTACGGGTTTTGCACACTCACGATACGCTCTAGGCCATGCTGCTCGGCAATGCGAATGAATTCCATCACGCCATATGGTGATTCGTTGCTCAGGCCGATCGTGCGCACTTTGCCTGCTTTGACGAGTTTAGACAGCGTCTCTGCCTGATCATGAATCGACGTGTTGGTAGACAGCTCTGCATCAATCGCCCGGTTGAAATACGGCGCGCCAAACGCGGGCACATGGCGCAGCGGCCAGTGAATTTGGTACAGATCAATCACATCCGTTTGCAAGCGGCGCAGGCTGTCTTCACAAGCTTGCGTCATCTGTGCGGGCGTGACGTTGAGGCTACCCCCGCGCACCCAGTCCATGCCCCGCGCTGGGCCTGCCACTTTGGTGGCTACCGTCCATTTTTGGCGCACACCGGGGTTGGCTTTGAAATAGTTACCAATGATGGTCTCGGTGACGGTGTATTTCTCTCCCGTGGGCGGCACAGGATACATCTCTGCCGTGTCCATGAAGTCCACACCACGCGCCAGTGAATGCGCGAGGATGGCATGGGAGTCTTTTTCATTGACCTGCTCACCAAAAGTCATGGTGCCAAGGCAAATGGGATGGATTTGCAGATTGCTTGCGCCGAGTTGGCGTTTGGGAGGGTTGACGATGTTCATGCCTTAAGTATGCAGGAAAAGCTTGTTTCCTAGAGCTTGGTTGACAAGAATGCAGTCACCTCCGAGATCATCGGGATGACTGTGGTTGGTAAGCTGCCAGTGCAAGCAAAGTGGCTTCCGCCAATTGCGTGATACGTTGCACGAGTACCGTCGCAATCGCTGGAACACTGGCATGTGCACACGCCTGCTCCAATTGTCGGCACGCCTTGCCTAGCGCATGTGCACCCACATTTGTAGAAGCGCCTTGCATAGCGTGGGCGATTTTTGCTAACTCAGTGGCATCGCCCTCTTCGAGTACTTTGGAAAGCAGCTGCAAACGATTGCGGGTATCCTCATCAAAGATGCCAAGAACTCTTCGAGTCATGCTAGATTGCTCATCATCAAACTCTTGGAATTGAGCCAACCGGCGCCAATCAATCAAATCATCTTGATCGGCCAACACGGTCCGAGCTGCGCGTTGCGTAGAGGCATCGTTCACATCACCCGCCGGACCAGACGGTCGTTTAAATTTGGCATAAAGATGCAAAACAGCCGCCAGCTCGTCAATCCGTAAAGGTTTAGGCAGAAAATCGACCATGCCTGCATCACGGCTGCGTTGGCGGTCTTCCTCCATGACGGAAGCCGTCAGGGCAATGATGGGAGGGGATGCTTTGCCGTGGAGAACCATAATTGTCATAGCGGCCGCATAACCGTCCATCACAGGCATATTTGCATCCATCAGCACGGCAGCAAACGGCCCAACGCTATCGCCCGGCTCTAGCGATTGCGCCACGGCATCTACCGCTTCTTGGCCGTTGCTAACCGTCTGCACACCATAGCCAAGTTTGCCCAACATCGCGACAACAACTTGCAGATTCACAGGATGGTCATCCGCAACCAAGATGCACTGATGTTTTGGCTGCACTTGCACCGCAGCGCTAGCTTGCACTATTTGTGTCTCAGAACGATTGCCATGGACCAAGGCATCGTAGAGTTGCGTCGGGCGATATGGCTTCAACAAAACCGAATCAAACACCTGTGCATCTTTCTTAGCGGGCGCTGCACCAGAAGTCAGCAAGACAATTTGAGCGTTCGGTTGGCGCTGGCGCAAGGTGGATGCGAAAGTCAGCCCATCCATATCCGGCATGTGCATGTCTGTGATGACAATGCTTGTTTCGTGCTCGAGCAGCCAATCCAAAGCTGGCTGAGCCCGCTCAAATTGCGTTGTGTACATCCCCCAGCGCTTGAGTTGCTTGTCGAGAATTCGCATGTTCAGAGCGTTATCTTCTACCAACACAGCGTGCTTGCCATTCAGACTGGTGGATTGAAAATACGAGGATTGGGAAGACTCCTGTGCATCGGCATAGCCTAAGCGCGCTGTAAACCAGAACGTTGAGCCTTTTCCTGGTGTGGACTCTAGACCCACGTCGCCGCCCATCATTTCTGCCAAGCGCTTGCAAATCGCCAATCCAAGGCCTGTGCCGCCGTATTGGCGAGCGGTGGAGTTGTCCACTTGAGTAAACGACTGGAACAGCGCCGCCTGCCTCTCCAAGGGAATGCCAATACCAGTGTCGGTCACGCGAAACTCAATCAATGCCGGTTGTAGCTTGCCTTGTGGATCAAGTGCATAGTCTTCACGCAGGCTCACACTCACCACAATTTGCCCTTGTTGTGTGAATTTGATCGCGTTATTGATGTAGTTGAGCAGAACCTGGCGTAGGCGTGTCACATCACCGCTGACCCATTCAGGCACGCCGGGTCCTAGATCTACCAGCAGCGTGAGGTTCTTTTCATGTAACCGAGTGGCGGCGATGTCGCAGGCTTCGTCAACCGTGGTCTCGAGGTGAAGGGGTGTCGCTTCCAGATCGAGCTTTCCAGATTCGATCTTGGAGAAATCCAAAATATCATTGATCACACCGAGCAGTTGGTCGCTAGAAACACGCATGGTGTGCAGGAAATCTTTCTGCTCGCGATTCAGAGGTGTATCGCCCAGCAAGGTGGTCATGCCCACCACGCCATTGAGCGGCGTGCGAATTTCATGGCTCATGGTGGCTAAGAAAGCAGCCTTGGCACGGGCGGCAGCCAAAGCTTCTTCTCGCGAAGCGAGCAGCTCGCGAGTGCGCTCGCGCACACGATCCTCTAAATTTTCATTGGCATCGCGCAGCTCATGCGCCTGGCGCTCAATTTCATCTCGCTTCGCCAGAATCTCCACAGCACTGTTATGCATCGCTACAGACAATGTCCGAACTTCATCTATTTTGGCGGTGCGCTGCACTTCAGGCACTTGGCCCCGACCTAGATCAGCTGCGGCTTGCGTCAAATTGGCAAATCGGCGGCTCAAACTATACGCAAACAAGGTGGCCGCCAAAGCGCCAAAGAAAAGAACCGCAAGGGTGACATACACAGACTGCCGAATGGACGCACGAGTCTCGCCTGCAAAATCATTATCTGGCGCAGCGACGATCATTTTCCATTGCAACCCTTGCGCTTGGCCAAACGGGCGCATAGCCGCGATGAGCTTTTTACCGGGGCTTTGATTCAGATAACGTTGTAACTCAAGCGGGTCTTCCTCGCTAGCGGAATCGCGTGTTTTTTGAAATGCAAGGTAGGCCTCATACGCTTGGCGCATCGTGGCATTGCTGCTCTCACTCGGGCGCAAACGGGTCAGCAAACCAGAATCGTTTTTGAACAACTGCTCTGGCGTCGAAGTAGCCACCAGGTAGCCCTGCTCGTCTACCAACATTGCCACGCCGTTTTCACTGATTTTCTGTGCCTGCAAACGCTGCGTCAGAGCCTGTAAGAATAGGTCGGCGCCAACCACGCCCGTCAACGTGCCATCGGTGTCGATCACTGGTTGCGCCAAGGTGATGAGCAATTGTCCAGAAGAGGCTGAGGGATACACCGTTGTAAATACACGAGCCTTTGCTTCAGTGGCGCTTTTGTACCAAGGCCGAAGGCGTGGATCAAAGTTATTGGTCTCTGGCGGTAGTTCGGTTCGCCGATCAAATGCAAACTGAGAATAAAAATAACGCCTGCTGTTCGCGTCTGCCGCTTTGCTATGCACCTTAACCGTTTGCAGCACACTACCTTGAATTTGCTGAACCCCGTGAAACACCCCTTCTTTGCTGCCGTAGTACAAAAACGAAACGTCTGGCAGCATGCCCGTGAGAGAAAATGCAAGGGTTTCAAAAGCATCTGACTGAGCCATCAGCTGCCGAACCTTCCCGATCTGTTCTGGCGAAGGTTGCGGCTTGAGCAGTCCGTTGAGCAAAGAGTGTGCTTGTAGCAAGTGGCTCTCGGTGTCGAGCTGCACGCGAAAAGCCACATCAGAAATAATCTTATTAGATAGCTTGTCGACGTTCTGAAGCGTACTGCGGTACATCAGCCCACCCACCAAGCCCGCAGGCAAAAGCGCAAACACTAACTGGCTGCACACCAACATACTGCGAAGCCGCGATTTTGTGGTCTTGGCGGGTTTAGAGGAAGATGGGGAGGCGGTAGACATGGCGTAGAGTAAGCTTTTGGTCTATTGTGACTACTTTGCCCCTTCTAAGTGCGCGGTCGCGATCGGTCGCGAGATTTTTGTCACACTGCGGCGAGAGAGAGTCGTTTTTTTAAAACGCACATCGACCCCATCCGACACCAACGCCGGCTGCTTGGGATGCAGGCGAGACATCATGTAGGTGTCGGCAAACACGCCATCGCGCAAGATATGCGAGCGCATGCGGCCTTCTTGCACGAAGCCATGACGCTCATACAGAGCGATCGCACGCTGATTGTCCACCAACACCGTCAGCTCAATGCGCAAAATACCCGCCCAGTTGTCTGCCCAATGCATGGCCGCTTCCATGAGGCGCTGCCCCACGCCCTGCCCTTGCCAAGCTTTGGCCACAGAAATACCGAGGCCGCGCACATGCGCCCTGCGCAAACCGGGCTGCACCAGATGCAAACCGATCATGCCAACGATCTGCTCTTGGCCACTGGCTGTGGCACAAGCCACCAAGAGCAGGCCGGAAGGGTCGACCTTGGCAAAGCGATCCAGCCGCGATGCCACGGGCATCATGGGCAGCTGCGATGTGCCTTCAAAGACACCTTCACTGCCGATCAAGGCTGACAGCGCGGCCGCATCGTCTGGCTCGGCAGCGCGAAGGCGAAAGGCGCTGATCTCGGGATTCATGAGGCTTGGCTCCTAAAACGCTCATCTTCTCGCAATCGCAACACACGCCGTTGCACCTTGCCAGTGGTGGTCATGGGCAATTCGTCGATGAACTCGATTTCTTTCGGATATTCATAGGGCGCAAGCTGGCCGCGCACCTGCTGCTGAATGCTTTGAATCAGCGCTTCATCATGAAGTTTTAAGCCATTTGGGTCATTCTCCCTTATAAATACTGCACGGTTAGCTATGAAATCAGGAGCAAGCACGACATAAGCTTTCACCACAGCGCCGCGTTCTTTGTCAGGCTTGGGTACCACCGCCGCGTTTTGCACCGCAGGATGTTTGACGAGGCAGTTCTCCACTTCGCTCGGCCCGATGCGATAGCCTGCCGCTTTGAACATATCGTCTGCACGGCCCTGATACCAAAGATACCCATCTGCATCGGCGTAGGCCAAATCACCCGTTCGGCACCAGCGTTGGCCGTCTGCACTCTCGGTGGTTTTCTTCAACGTGGCGGCTTCGTTATTCCAATAGCCAAGAAAGAAGACCGGATCAGGTTTGCCATGCACATCCAAATGGTTCACCGCCACTTCGCCTACCTCATCGGGGCCGCAAACTTGGCTGACATCATTGATCACCGCCACCCTGTGCCCAGGGTAGGCTTTGCCCATGCTGCCCGGACGGGACGGCCAGAATTTGTTGCAGTTGCCCACGATGTAGTTGATCTCAGTTTGGCCAAACATTTCGTTGACCTTCACGCCCAATTGGTTCTCGCAATAGCCATACACCGCATCACCCACAGCCTCGCCCGCGCTCATCAGGGCATGTAGCTTGAATTTGAATTGCTTCTTCGGCTCCGGATAGGCCTTCATCATGGCTTTGAGCGCGGTGGGGAAGAGGAAGGTATGCGTCACGCGCTGAGATTGAAAAATATCAAACGCGACCTCGGATGAGAAACGACCATTGAAAGCGATGATCTCGCGGCCAAAATACAGTGTGGGCAAGAGTGCGTCCATCAAGCCGCCCGTCCACGCCCAATCTGCGGGGCTCCAAAACACCGCTTCTGACGACGTATTGCTGTTACCGTCAAAACCAAACCAATTTTGACTGGCGATAAAACCAGTGAGGTTGCCTATCAGCGCGCGATGCGGAATGAGTGCGCCTTTGGCAAGCCCGGTCGTGCCGCTGGTGTAGATCAAAACAGCAGGATCATCAGAGAGCGTTTTGACCAGTGGAAACTCATCGCTTTGCATCAGCGTTTGCAGCGCGTAGTCCACCTCGCAGCGCACCGCTGCGTCGCCAATACCCACCAATGTGCGCAGAGCGGGGCATTGCGCACGTATTTGACTGACCGCTTCTACCGTGCTTTCGTCCACAATGGCTGCGACAGCTTGCGAATCATTGAATCGGTATTCCAGCGCGTCCGGGCCAAACAGCATCGACAGCGGCATCGCCACGGCGCCCATTTGTAACACCGCCATATAGGCCACCGCCGTCTCTAGGCGCTGGGGCAAGACAATCGCCACGCGGTCGCCGCGCTGCACACCGTGAGCCTTGAGCACATGGCTGAGCTGATTGGCTTGCTCCGCCAATTGCTGATAAGTCAAAAATTCTTGCTGTTTATAGCCTTTTGCCCTTATGGAATGGGCTCGGACTGCTATGGATTTCATAGTGGATGGATCTTCCGCCCAGCGCCGTGCGCACACCTGCGCCATATTGAAATATTTGGGCACATGCCAACGGAACTGCCGATGCAGGGCAGCGTAGTCGTCTACAGGGGATCTTGTCGCTGGCATGACGGTTTCTTGGTGCACTGCACCATGAATCTAATAAGATAGCTCAAATGTACACAATTGCACGCGCCTCCCAATCCGAGTTTGT
>JANMDE010000557.1:0-1798 GCA_031376105.1 Variovorax sp.
AAAAGCGGCGCGCCCGTGGTGTTTGACGTGACGCATTCGGTGCAAAAGCCGGGCGGCCAGGGCACTAGCTCTTGCGGTGCGCGTGAGATGGTACCCGTGCTCGCGCGAGCGGGCGTGGCGGCGGGCGTGGCGGGTTTGTTCATGGAAACACACCCAAAGCCTGCTGAGGCATGGTCTGACGGACCCAATGCTGTCCCGCTGCGCCACATGAAAGCTTTGCTGGAAACGTTGGTCGAGCTGGATTACGTAACCAAAAAGAATCCTCTGCTTGAGGCAGATTTCAACTAAACCCAAGGACACTATCCCTATGAGCGCTTATGTAATTGCCGACGTGACTGTGACTGATGCCGAGCAAATGGCCAAATACCGCGAATGGAGCACGAAGGCCGCTGCTGAATTCGGCGCAAGCTTCATCGTGCGCGGCGGCGCGATCACCGTTTTTGAAGGCGACTGGCAGCCTTCGCGGGTGGTGATTTTGCAGTTTCCGGACAGCGAAACGGCCAAGAAATGGCATGCGTCTGAAACCTATCAACATGCGATCACGCTGCGTAACAATGCCGGTGTGATGCGGATGGTGATGGTTGAAGGGGTTTGACTAACTTTTAATACCGGACGCAAAGGGCGCAAAAGATACGCAAAAGACGCAAAAAAGAGCGAAGAACGTTAAAGAAAACATAAGAGAAAAAATCAATCAGATCAATTCCTCTCATGGGTATTTTTGCGTCTTTTGCGTCTTTTGCGTCCGGCTGTTGAATTTGAATTTTGAATTTGTTTTTGATTAAAGAGGAAACCTGAAAATGAGTGCAATCGTCGATATCGTCGGCCGTGAAATCCTAGACAGTCGTGGTAACCCCACTGTTGAATGTGATGTGTTGCTGGAAAGCGGCGTGATGGGCAGAGCCGCAGTGCCCTCAGGCGCGTCTACTGGCTCTCGCGAGGCGATTGAGCTACGTGATGGCGACAAGAGCCGTTATCTCGGCAAAGGTGTGCTCAAGGCCGTGGGACACATCAATGTGGAAATCTCCAATGCTGTGCTTGGCCTCGATGCATCTGAGCAAGCCTTCCTCGATAAAACTCTCATCGAGCTGGATGGCACTGACAACAAATCCAAGCTCGGCGCCAACGCGATGCTGGCCGTATCCATGGCCGTGGCGCGCGCAGCCGCCGAAGAAGCAGGCTTGCCGCTGTATCGCTATTTCGGCGGTATGAATGGCGTGCAGATGCCGGTG
Organism: Variovorax sp.; assembly: GCA_031376105.1. Lineage (GTDB taxonomy): Bacteria > Pseudomonadota > Gammaproteobacteria > Burkholderiales > Burkholderiaceae_C > JANMDU01. The sequence goes on from JANMDE010000557.1 coordinate 1,230, forward strand.
CCGATGATGAACGTGATCAACGGTGGCGAGCATGCGAATAACAATTTGGATTTGCAAGAATTCATGATCATCCCCATCGGCGCCAAAACCTTCCGCGAAGCCATGCGCTATGGCGCAGAAGTCTTCCATGCCCTGAAGAAAATCATTCACGACAAAGGCATGAGCACCGCTGTGGGCGATGAAGGAGGCTTTGCCCCGTCTACCGAAGCCACAGATGGAAGCAGCAAGGGCATAGGCGTGCACGAAGCCGCCATCGGCCTCATCTTGCAAGCCATCGAAAAAGCAGGCTACAAAGCCGGTGAAGACATCGTGCTCGCGCTCGATTGCGCAGCCAGCGAGTTCTACAAAGATGGCAAATACCACCTAGAGGGCGAAAACCTCACCCTCACCGCCCAAGAGTGGACAGATATGATGGCCAATTGGTGCGACAAATACCCGATCATCTCCATAGAAGACGGCATGGCTGAAGGCGATTGGGATGGCTGGAAGTTGCTCACGGATCGCTTGGGCAAAAAAGTCCAAATCGTGGGCGACGATCTTTTCGTCACCAACACCAAGATTTTGAAAGA
>JANMDE010000577.1:0-2177 GCA_031376105.1 Variovorax sp.
GATCTTTAATTACCCGACGCTCACATGGGCCGACACGGGCGTGATCGGCTGGCTGGTGGATGGCGCGGCGATCATGAATCAAGTGCCGATTTGCCGCTGCTCGTATGGCCCGTATGCACGGGCGATGATTCGCATTTGCAAAGAAGAAAGTTTCCATCAGCGGCAAGGCTATGAATCGCTGATGCAGTTGATGAAGGGCACTGAAGCGCAGCGCGAGATGGTGCAAGACGCGGTGAACCGCTGGTGGTGGCCGTCGATTGCGATGTTTGGCCCGCCAGACGCGAACAGTCCCAACAGCGAGCAAAGCATGCGCTGGGGCATTAAGCGGATTTCCAACGACGATCTGCGCCAAAAATTCATTGATGCCACCGTTAAGCAAGCTGAAATTTTGGGGGTGACCTTACCTGACCCCGATTTGAAATGGAACGAAGAACGCCAAGCGCATGACTATGGCCAAATCGATTGGGATGATTTCTGGAATGTGGTCAACGGCAATGGGCCCTGCAACAAAGAACGCTTGGCCACGCGCGTGAACGCACATGAAAACGGCGCTTGGGTGCGCGAGGCGGCTTTGGCTTATGCGGCCAAGCAGAAGGCGCGGGCTTTGGCTCGGGCGGCTTGAAATCTTTAATACCGAACAGCCGGACAGCCGGACGCAAAGGGCGCAAAAGTTGCGCAAAAGACGCAAAAAATACCCCAAGACCATTCTTTTGTTTTTCAGTCCAAAATCAATTGCTGCTTCCTTTTCGTCTTTCTTTTTTGCGTCTTTTGCGCAACTTTTGCGTCCTTTGCGTCCGGTACTTAAATCTTCCACATCGAATACACCATGACCACACAAGAACTCCCCCTCTTTGAAGTCTTCATTCGCTCCAAGCAAGGCCTGGAGCACAAGCATTGCGGCAGCTTGCATGCATCAGACAGCAACCAAGCTTTGCAGATGGCCAGAGATGTCTATACGCGGCGGATGGAAGGCGTGAGCATTTGGGTGATTCCTTCCAATCAAATCATTGCCAGCCAGCCCGATGACAAAGAAGAAATGTTTGAGCCTGCGAGCGACAAGATTTATCGGCATCCGACGTTTTATGAGATTCCCGACGAAGTGGGGCATATGTGATGAGCGCGGCTTATTTGCTTCATCTCGCAGACAACGCTCTCATCCACGGCCAGCGCATTGCTGAATGGTGCGGCCACGGGCCAGTGCTTGAGGAAGATATTGCCATGGCCAACATTGGCTTAGACCATATTGGCCAAGCGCGCATGCTGTATCAGCACGCGGCGGACATCATTGGCGACGGCGCAACAGAAGATTCCCTCGCTTATTTCCGCAACCCGCAAGACTTCCGCAATTACGTGATCTTGGAGCAGCCGCATCAAACGGCTTTCGCGCCATCAGCCAGAGTGCCGCGCGATTACAGCATCACCATCACGCGCAATTTCCTCTACGCCACGCTCATGAGCCTGGTGTGGCAAGGCCTGCAAAATTCGAAAGACGCGCAGCTTGCGGCTATCGCTGCCAAGTCTGCCAAAGAGGTGCGCTATCACCTGCGCCATTCGACTGATTGGATGCTGCGTTTAGGTGATGGTACGGAAGAATCTCAGTGCAAAATGCAAGCCGCGCTGGATCACCTCATGCCGTTCACGCAAGAGTTTTTCACCACCACCGACTTTGAGCGCGAAGCTGTGAGCAGCGGTATCGGCATCGACATCAGCGCATTGAAAGACGTATGGCAAAGCGCTGTGGCCACCGTCGTGACGGAAGCCACATTGCAGTTAAGCCCCCAACATGGCCACCTCACCCGCGGCAAAGAAAGCCAGCATTCCGAACACCTTTCTTATCTGCTTGCCGAGATGCAAAGCCTCGCTCGCGCCCACCCTGGAGCTGTTTGGTGAATTTAGAACAGATCATTACTCGCGCCCGAGTGCTTGCCGCCAGCGTGCCCGATCCTGAGATTCCGGTGATCACGATTGAAGAGCTGGGCATTTTGCGTGATGTGCAGGCCGTGCCGTTTGGCGATATCAATGCGCTAGGCCAGCAAGGCTACATCGTCGAGATCACCATCACGCCCACCTACAGCGGCTGCCCCGCCGTCGATCAAATCCGCGACGATATTTTGGCCGAGATGGATGCCGAAGAGATCCCCGCTCGTATCAAAACCAGTCTCTCCCCGGCGTGGACG
>JANMDE010000094.1:0-5226 GCA_031376105.1 Variovorax sp.
TCCAGCAGCGCCATGCGCACCTCGCGCAGCATGTCGGCCACGTTGGATTCGGTGATGCGGGCCTGGCCGCTCATCGTTTTGACTAATCTTGACAGGCGTTCGGAGAGGGCTGAGGCCATGATGGGTATTGCTGTTGGGCAGACCGCTTGCGCAGCACTTGCAGAGGTAAACTAGAAGCCATGATTTTATCCAGTAGCTATTCGGCATGGTTTTGGGTGCTTGCTGCCGTTTCGGTAGTGGCTTACGCCTTGCCTGCGCTGATGAATGCGCCTAAGCCGCAAGCGGTGGCCAGTAGCTTGGTGTTGGCTTGGGCTTCGCATGGCTTGGTCTTGGTCGTGGCGCTGTTTTCTGGGCGTTTTGGTTTTGGACCCACGATCTCGGTGATGGCTTGGTTGGTGCTCAGTGTCTATGCCGTTGAAAGCCGCCTGTATCCGCAAATGCAAAGCCGCCGCGTCCTGGCTGCGTTGGGGGGCGTGGCGCTGGTGATTGGTTTGATGTTTCCCGGCACGGCGCTGCAGTCGAAAGCCTCCATTTGGTTGCCCTTGCATGGGGCTATGGGTGTGGCGGCTTACGGCTTGCTGGCTGTGGCCACGGTGCATGCTTGGCTCATGCGCCGAGCTGAAGAACAGATGCGCTCGGCCCAAGGCCCTTCAGATGCGGGCGTGGGCTTGCCTTTGATGACTTTGGAGCGCTTGATGTTTGGCTTTGTTCTCGCGGCTTTCGTTTTGCTTACAGGGACTCTGTTGGCGGGATGGCTGTTTGGAGAAGATTTGTATGGTGCTGGCAAAGCTTGGTCGTGGAATCACAAAACCATTTTCTCGGTATGCGCCTGGGCTCTTTTGGCTTGGCTGCTTTGGGGGCGTTGGCGCTCTGGCTGGCGCGGCAAACGCGCTGCGCATTTTGTGTATGGCAGCGCATTGCTTCTACTGTTAGCGTATGTAGGCTCACGCTTTGTATTGGAAGTGCTGCTGCAGCGCTCGTTGTGATGCCTCATTTTTTGAAAGAGATCGTTTGAAATACGCTGTCGTTATGCTAGTTGTGTTGCTGGGCGTCTGGCTCTGGCGTAAAAACCGTTCGGATGCAAAGCAAGATGACGCGCCGCCTAGGCGAAAAGCTTCACCCGAGCCGCATTTGCCGCAGGTCATGGTTCGTTGCGCGGTTTGTGGCGTGCATTTGCCGCAAAACGAAGCACTGCCGGGAAAGAAAAATCATTACTGTAGCCTAGCGCACCGCCAGAAGCTGGAGGGTTGATGCAAGAAGGACAAAGCCGCTTCAGCGCGATGATGGATGCCAATGCGGCATCGTCACGTGACTTGGATTTGTCTGACCGCGAGAGCGGTTTGCCTCGCCTGTGGCGCGGTTTCATGGCAGCGCGTATTTTGGTGGCTGGTGTGCTGCTCCTACTTCTGCTGTATCTACGGGCGATGGGTCAGCCGCCGCAAAGCTTGGCCCTGGTGGTTTGCTTAGCCTATCTTGCACTGACGGTGTGGGTGCGTGTTTTGGGACGACCGACGCTGCCTGGGGCGCGTTTTGATCCGCAATGGCTGGTGACGGTGGGTGTCGATGTGTTGGTGTTCGGTCTTTTGCTGTATTTGCAAGTGGGCACGATCAACTACACGCCTTTGTTTGCGTTGCCTGTGCTCTTGGCCGCCGTACTCGGACCTTTGCTTTTGGCGCTGGGCACGGCAGCGGCGGTGACGGTGGCTTTGCTATTGGATGCCCTTCAATATTCCTTGGCGGGCGCGCATGATGCGGCCGGTCGCTATGTGCAAGCGGCTATCACTGGGCTTGGACTTTTTGTAGTTGCTTACCTTGCAAACCAGCTGGCGACACGTTTGGTGCGCCAGGAGCGTGTTGCTCGCGGTAGCGAGATGGCAGCGCGCGCACAAATTCAGGTCAATCAATTGGTGATCGATAATTTGGGCGATGGCGTGTTGGTGATTGATGCCAATGGCATCGTGCATGCTGCCAATCCTGCGGCGCGCGAAATGTTGGGCTCAGACCGCGGGCGAGAGTCTGATTGGGTCAAACCGCCTTTTGTGTTGGCGGGGCGAACTGCTTGGCAAGGATTGGCCGATTTGGCAGCGCGCAGTTTGATCGAGCAACAGGTGCTCAGTCGAGATGTGGCTGTCAATGATGGGCAAAACAGCCAGCGGCAATTGCATGTGAAAACTTACCTGTCTATCGCGCCAGACGCGCCAACACAGGGAAACTTGTGTGTGATGTTCATGGAAGATTTGCGTGAGATGGAGGCGCGGGTACGCACAGAAAAATTAGCGGCTATGGGGCGCATGTCGGCAGCCGTAGCGCATGAAATTCGCAATCCCCTCTCTGCCATCGCCCAGGCCAATGCCTTGCTGGCAGAGGAAATCACGCAGCCGCAGCAGCAAAGTTTGGTACGTATGGTGGCGCAAAATGTGCAGCGCTTGAACCGCGTGATCGAGGATGTGTTGGACGTTGCGCGGGTTCAAAGCGGTATCCGGCAAGCCGCCACGCTTCATGATGCTTCTCGCTTTATTAGCGAGGTGTGCGCTGATTGGTCGGCACAAAATAATGCACAAAAAGTGCTCTTACCTCTTATAGAATATACACAGTTCGCTATCGAATTTGAAGCAGATCATTTGCGCCGCGTGCTCGTCAATTTACTGGATAACGCGCTGCGGCATGCCAGTGGACTCGCCAATGCGATTCAAGTGCGTTTTCAGCCAGACCACGCATCGCATGGCAGCTGGATGCTTAGCGTCTGGAGCGATGCTGCGCCGATTGAGCAGAGCGTGCAGAAACACTTGTTTGAGCCCTTTTTTAGCTCGCAAAGTCGATCTAGTGGTTTGGGCTTGTATATTTGCCGAGAGCTTTGTATGCGGCACGGTGCCACCATTGGCTACCAGCGCAGCCTGCGGCAGCAGTCGGGGCGCACGGCTCCCCAAGAAGGCAATGATTTCCAAGTGCAGCTGCGCCAGAGCATGGAAACCACCCAGCCGATGCCTTTAACGCCGATGGCTGGCAGCAGTTGATCGCACTTCCCAAGCCTACAATCTGCGCATGCTGTCCCCCATCGATCCTTCAGCCTCTTTTCGCGATACACCAAGCGTGCTAGTGATTGACGATGAGCCTGATCTGCGCACCCTCTATGAACTCAGCCTGACCCGCGAAGGCTATGAGGTGGTCACGGCGGGCAGCGTGGCGCAATCGCTGGCCGCTTTGCAAGAAAGACAGTTTGATGCGGTTGTCTCGGACATGCAATTGCCTGATGGCTTGGGGCTGGAGGTGTTGAAATTTTTAGCGCAGGCGCAGCGCACTGAGCGCTGCGTGGTCATCACAGCGCATGGATCGGCAGAAAATGCAGTGGAAGCTCTGAAAGCGGGCGCGTTTGATTACTTGAGCAAGCCGGTGGATTTGAAGCAATTTCGTTCCGTGGTGGCTCAGGCGGTGCGCTTGAGCCAAAGTGTGCCGCGTGAGCCGGTGGATTCAGTGGTTGGCTTGGTCACGCGGCCGAGCGCTCTCCTTCCTCAAGTTGGTGAGCATCCCGAGCTTGCTGCGCAAGCGCTGGCAGCGATTGTTGGCACTTCAGAGGTGATGAGTCAATTGCGCACGCGTATCGCCAAGGTGGCGCGAAGTATGGCACCTGTGTTGGTGCATGGTGAATCGGGCACCGGCAAAGAGCTGGTGGCTCGCGCGATCCATGCGTGCAGTCATCGCAGTGAAGGTCCTTTTGTGGCAGTCAATTGCAGTGCTATTCCAGAGAACTTGCTGGAAGCGGAATTTTTTGGTGTGCGCAAGGGCGCTTTCACGGGAGCCAGCGCCGACCGCGAGGGCTTTTTTCAAGCCGCACATGGCGGCACTTTGTTTTTGGATGAGATGGGCGATCTTCCGCATGCGATGCAGGCCAAATTGCTGCGTGCAATTCAAGAGCGCAGTATCCGCTTGCTAGGTGATACCCAGGAGCAATCGGTGAATGTGCGTATCGTGAGTGCAACGCACCGCGATTTGGCCGCTGCGGTAGCTGCGAGCCAGTTTCGCCAAGATTTGTATTACCGTATCAACGTGATCGACTTGGCCTTGCCGCCGCTTCGCCAGCGCCTCGAGGATTTACCGCAGTTGGTCGATTACTTGCTCAAGCGCATCGCCAGTGAGTCGGGGCAGACGGTGCCTTCGGCATCACCGCAGCTGCTTGCGCATTTGAATGGACTGGCGCTGCCCGGGAACGTGCGCGAGCTTGAAAATCTGCTGCATCGCGCGGTGGCGCTGTCTGACGGGCATCATTTGTCTTTGGATGACGCTGAACCTTCGATGCTTGCGGTGGCGCAACCCGTGGCGCCGCGCGAGACCGCCTCAAAAGAGACCGCTCTTGAAAGTGTTTTGCCGCGTGATCTTCAAGCTCATCTGGACGAACAAGAAAAGCAGATTTTGATCAAAGCGTTGAAAGACACGGGCTTTAACCGCACGGCCGCAGCCGCCAGATTGGGCATGAGTTTGCGGCAAATCCGCTACCGCATGGCGCGCTTGGGGATTGAAGCCGATGATGACAAGGCCTGAAGATGCTTGAAAATGCCTTGTGGCAAGCGGGTTGGTTTCAATCTGCTCAGCGCTTAGATTCTCCAAATTTTGGCCCTCGGCCTGCGGCTGAGTCGGTTGATTTGGTCATTGTGCATTCCATCAGCTTGCCGCCGGGGCGCTATGGCGGGCAAGAAGTGCAGGATTTGTTCACCAATCAGCTGGACTGGGACGCACACCCTTATTTTCAGACCATTCGTGGCGCGGCCGTGTCGTCGCATTTTTATATTCGCCGAGATGGTCAGCTGTGGCAGTTCGTCAGCATTCATGATCGTGCTTGGCATGCAGGTCACTCCCGCTTTCAGGAGCGCGAGAACTGCAATGACTTCTCCATCGGGATCGAATTAGAGGGGCTGGAAGGGCAGTTGTTTGAAGCAGCGCAGTATGCTCAACTCTCCCAGCTGTGCCAAGCTTTGCGTCAGCAGCATCCGATCACGCATGTGCTTGGGCATGAGCATGTCGCTCCGGGTCGTAAGTTTGATCCAGGTGCGGGCTTTGACTGGTCGTATTTCAGCCAAGCTGTGGGTTGGCCGCCTCAGTGTTTTCCCGCGCTATCTTTTTTGAAGTGATGAACTATTAACGTCTTGCATGCACCTTGGTGTGACTCACGTGGTTTCGTCATATATACAGCATTGATGCGGCCTGTGATTGAAAATGGGGCTGCGAGCCCGA
>JANMDE010000104.1:0-4162 GCA_031376105.1 Variovorax sp.
CACCACCCTCATCGCACTTAAGCAAGACAAAAGCTGGACCAACCTGCAAACCGTTGCCCCATGGACGCAAGGCACAGGCATCGACATCGCTTTGGTAGAAAAACAAATGGCGCGCTGGGGAGATGAAGTTTTGCAACACCACGAATTCGGCCGCCAATTCGGCGGCTGCGTCGCTTTCGGCCTCCCTTTAGTGAGCTATTTTGATAAAGAGCGCCTCTACGAAATCATCCGCGAATTCGAACAAGACGGCTGCATGGTGTTTGACAACCATGTCTACACGATTGAAGACGGCGGCATGAAAGAAATTGACCACAATCAGATCGACTTCAAAAGGGTTGCAGATCCCTATGGTTTGATGAATCCGGGCAAGACACGGGGATGGATTCAAGCCGAGTCGCAGGCACATTTCCATCACCCCAGCTAACACGATGCGCCTGAGTTGGCTGCCCGCTTGGCCTATGAAGTGGCGTGCTCACCCGTGCTTTGCAAATTAGACGCCTGCCAACTCTGGTCGAGTCCTGGGAGCCCAACCGTGGTGTTATGCTCGCCGTCATGAAATTCGTCATTCATCAGTTCGCATATCGCGCAGTGGCGCTTGATGCAGAACATGTATGCGTTGATTTGGCCACCGCCCTTGCCGCTTGCTGAACCCTCCTAGCATGTCATCAATCGACGCCGAAACCCAGCCTGCCCCAGTATTACCAGCATCGTCGGTACGGTGGCCCGGACTCACGGGAGGCACTTCGGCGGTTTCTGTCACTCTGCCTCACGCACTCGGCTTGGGTTTGCTGGCGTTATCGCCGTTGAGCGCTGATTTCCCGATTGGTGCGATGGTCATGTGGGCGGTTGCTTTGCCGTGTGTCGTCATGGCCGTGCTATTTCGCCGACATGGCGTCATCTATGCACCGAGCACCGTGATAGCTTTGCTTTACGGTGCGGTTTTGGGATTGGTTGTACGACGCGCTGATGCGCTTGGCTTGTCCCCCGGACACGCCCTAGCAGTGACCTCATCGGTCGTCGCTTTTACCTTTTTTCTGCAATGGCTTCTTGGGGTGCTTCGCTTAGCTGATTTAGCGAGGTTCATGCCCGTTCCGGTCATGCAAGGCTTTGCAGCAGGTGTGGGTCTGGCGATGGTCTTATCCCAATTGAATATCGCTTTCGGCGCCGATCTGTGGGCCTGGGATGTGACTCTAGTGTGGCACGCCACTGTGGCAGGCGCGGTGGTGGTATTGGCTTGGTTCTTTCAACGGTTTGTGACTGCTCGGTTGCCACAGTTCCCTTGGCTGTTTGCTGCAACAGCCCTTGTAACGCTGGTTGCCTTGGCCTTACAGTGGGCTCTGGGTGGCTTGCTGCCGCGCTTGAACCAGGCATCAGAACCCTACCCGATGTCATTTGTTGTGATGCCAACGTGGCAACATTTGCCGTGGCTAAACGTTTTGCGAGACTTGGGTCCCACACTGTTTTCGCTGTCCGCTCTCGCCGCGCTGGTGAACAGTTTGGAAATTGTTGTATTTCGGCAAGACCTTGCCGCCAAGCAGATTCAGCCTAGAGATGGCAGCAACGTCTTGCAAAGCGAAAGCTTGGCTTGTGCCGCTTGTGCATTACTCGGCTGGATTCCGGCATCGACCAGTGCTTCGCGCAGCCGTATGGCGAATTACAACGGTGTTTTCGCCCCGAATGCAGGCCTGTGGCATGCAGGATGGATTCTTGGCATCACCTTAACTGGCCATTTGTGGTTGTCTTGGATACCCTCAGCATGCTTTGCAGGTGCCTTGATCACTGCGGGATTGCGTCAAATCCCAAAAGAGATGTATTCAAGAACAACTTGGCAACGCGCCAAAGACACGCTTTTGCAGAGTTGGTTGGTGGCTTTGGTGTTTGCATTTGCGGGTGGCGTGATTGCCTTGGTCACGGGTCTCGTAGTCGCGACAGTGGCGTTACTCAAGGTTTCGGCATCCAGCGCACTGCGACGGGAGCATCTCACGGGACAAATCCGCTCGCGCCGGCTCCGCCGCCAGGAGGCCGATCAATGGGTCGCCGAACGGATGAATCAAGTCGCCGTGTTTGAGCTGCAAGGCATCTTGTCATTCGGCGTTGCAGCTTCTGTGGTGAAACAAGTGCGCGCTCGATTGCTGCCGCAGCACCGCTGGGTGATCATGGATGCAACGCGCGTGCCGGCGTGGGACGAGACAGGGTTTGCGCATGTACGCAACTTGGCGCATGAGCTCCAAGGCAAAGGCATCCCTTTGGCTTTAGCGGTGGCACAGCCCGATCGTCTTCCAACCATGCCGGGTCTGCAATTGTTTGCGGATCTGGATCGCGCCCTCGAATGGGCAGAGGAAGGTTTGCTCTCAGAGCGACCTTCAGTTGCCCCCAATGAGCTGGATCCCTTGGGTGAATTGGGACAATCACTGAGCGACGCAGCTCGCGTTGATCTGATGACCCGCATGTTTACCTTAGAGCTTGAAATTGATCAAAGCGTTTTTGCTGCAGGCGATCAGAGCACGGATTTGTATTTTGTTCATCAAGGCCGAATTTCCATGGAAACCGCGCAAACTGGCGGGCTTCGCCTTGCGACCGTCGGGCGTGGGCAAGCGTTTGGTGAAATGGCGTTTCTGAATGGCACAACGCGCACCGCTCATGCCCTCACCAGAGAGCAGAGCGCAAAAATGCTGGTTTTGACCAAAAAAGACTTTGATGGCTGGGCAAAGAGCCATACAGCTGATGCGCTGGTCTTCATGTCCAGCTTAGCTCAAGTGAGCAATCGACGCCTCGCTCTGACCACCCGCCAATTACGTGCTGTGCTTGAATAAGCGCCGCACTGAGGCAGGAATTCGGCCATGAGCTCGGCAGATGGGTCGGGCCACACAAGGCGTTTTCGTCCAGTTCAGCCGCCACGCGGCTAGACAAATCTTGGTAAGCCGTGAGACTGGGCGGCACCAAGCTCCATCGCCTAGAAATCGCTGAGGTCAACCAACAGCTTAAAAAAACCAGGGGAACTCGACGCGTTGTCTGCGCGTAATTCGCAGTGCCCTCACAGTAGCGCAAAGATATAAACAGACGCCCCACCTTCTTCTTTTTTGGAATAACACATGAAATGCCCTGTTTGTACCGATATTGATTTGGTGATGACCGACCGCCAAGGTGTTGAGATTGACTATTGCCCGAAGTGCCGGGGCGTGTGGCTGGATCGCGGCGAGCTTGACAAGCTCATGGATCGCGCTGCCTCGAGTGCGCCTGAAGCCTATGCCGCTGCGCAAAGACCGCCCGCTCAACCGCAACCGCCACTGCACGGCCACCGTGATTTTCAAGATTCAGATGCCCACAAATACAGCGGCTACCCACGCCGCAAGAAACCTTGGCTCAGCGACATTTTTGATTGACTTCTGCGTAGTATGGCGGCCATCCGCTGAGTGAATCCTTGCCACTGAAGAGGCCTATGAAAAACCCTAGGCTTTCTCAGGCATGGTTTGTGCAAACATGCTCCTTTTATGACGCTTGCCTTGATCAACACGCGGAGATTCCTATGACCTTGCAATTTGCTCTTAAATCAGTAGCACTCAGCGCAGTATTTATAACAGCTGGTACCACTTTTGCTCAAGAAAAAGTCACTTTTGGTACGAATTGGTTTGCCCAGCCCGGCCACGGCGGCTTTTATCAGGCGGTGGTGGATGGCACCTATAAACGCTACGGGCTGGATGTCGAGATTGTGCAAGGCGGCCCGCAGGTGAACAATCGCCCGTTGCTGCCCACCGGCAAGCTAGATTTTTTAATGACCGGCAATTTACTGCAGACCTTTGATAACGTCAAAAACAAAGTGCCCACCACCGTGGTCGCTGCAATATTTCAAAAAGATCCACAGGCGATTTTTGCGCACCCAGATCAAGGCTATCGCAGCTTCGCTGATGTCGCAAAAGCGCCCACGGCCTTTATCAGCAAAGATGGCCAGTTCTCGTTTTGGCAATGGATGAAGGCAGAGCACGGCTTCAAAGACGAGCAGCTCAAGCCCTATGTGTTTAACGTCGGCCCCTTTCTCGCTGACAAAAAATCTGTGCAGCAAGGCTATTCGATCAGCGAGCCGATCAGCATCAAGGCGCAGGCTGGCTTTGACCCGATGGTGTTTTTGCTGGCGGACAACGGCTTTTCCACCTACAGCACCACG
>JANMDE010000111.1:0-4969 GCA_031376105.1 Variovorax sp.
TACTGATGGCGACTTCGCTCTTGCTCTGGCCACTGGGCACCAGTATGGCGACGCTGGCGTTGGTCTGCATTCCATGGGGGCTAGGCTGCTTTGCTTGCAACTCGGCGCAGCAAGCGCGGCTGGTGGCTATCGCGCCTGCGGTGGCCAGCGTGAGCGTGGCACTCAACACGTCGGCCATTTACCTCGGTCAAGGCGTGGGCTCTGCGTTTGGCGGTGTGATGATTAATGATGGCCTGATGGCGCAACTGCATTGGGCGGGGCTAGGCGGCTTACTTTTGGCCATGGCCTTGAGCGCTTTGGCACAGCGCATGGCTAAAGGCTGATACACAAAAAAGCGTTCCTGAAAGGCCGTCTGCCTTTAAGACTTTCCTTGACTGCTTGGCAGTTTGTATTGGCTGAGATCGTCAAGAGCACTCAGGTCAAAATCTAAATCTTTGGATTGCTCGTCAGGGATGGCGGCAATGACCATCGTTGGATCGTCAAAACTCAACATATCTTCCTGGGGCTGAGACAACATCAAACCATTGCCCAAATCTATGTCTGGCAGTTGCGCATCGCTTGAATCCACCAAAACGGGTTTAACGGCAATCGGCGACGAGGATGGCAGGAAGCTATAGCCCGAAGAAGGCTGAGCCAACTCTTTGGCCAAGGTGTAGAGCGCCATTAACTCGCGATAGGCCGTCATGTCCATCGGGGCTTGATCTTGTTCGGGCTGGCGGAAAATTAACTCTTCACTCACCTGCTGGGCTTGATGTTGCTGCCAAACCGCTTGAATACTTTGCAAGACAGCTGGGTAATCTTCCAAGCCATCCGACTGTTCGCCAAATTCAGCAAACACAGGCACATGGGCATTAAAAACGCGGTTGAACTCTGAGCGCAACTGCTCATAGTCTTGTTCGCGGCCCGTTTGGTGGTAGACGTTAAACAAATCCATGTAGGCCAACGCACTGGTTTCTACCTTGTCGCTGATATGGTTTTTGAGTACTTCAATGGCTTGCTCGGGCTGGCCGAGAGACATGAAAAAATCAGCCTGCTCTTGAATGTCAAAAAGCTCCTCAGTGTCGATGAGGCGTGAGACACTGAGGCCGCTGGCAGCAAAATCACTGTGCGCAAACGAGCGGCTCGAGCGCGAACCGCCTTTGCCACTGGCGCTTTTCACTGTGCCAAATCGATCCACTTCTTTAGGCGACATGAGCGACGGAGGCGGTGTGCTGTCGACCCTGCCCGTGCTGCCGCCACGGCCAGCACCCAAAGCCGTACCGATTGATTTAATCTTTGCCGAGGATCGACTGAATTTGTCGGGACTGGGTTTGAAGTCGATCGGGTCTGTGGCTTTTTCTACAAAGCGCAGCGGCCCTTGCGAACCTTTCTCAGCCAGCACGCCAGGACTGGTGATGATGTCTTCTGAGCCGCTTTGCGACGCTGTTGGCAAGCCAGACTTCGCACGGGCGGCTGCGCTGCCTTTTGCTTTTGCGTCGCCGCGCTTTTCCTGAGATCCGTGGGCAGATGAGGGCTCTGCAACGTCAGCCAGATGCTCCCAAAGATGCTGCTCATCGCTGGTCTCAGGTGCTGCAGATTTATCCCACCAAGGCTGGCTGCTGCGAGCGCCGCGCCGCCATAAAAACAGGCTGAGCGCCGCAGCAGCGAGCACAAGTAAGCCCAAAAAGAGCGTGAAGGGATTGAAGTAGCGTGTGCGCTGCGCCGCTTGAAGTTCGGTCGAGAGCGCAGAAATATCTTGGCTTTGGCGTTTGCTTTGCTCAAGAGCGCTGCGCATTTGGGTTTCGAGCGTCTCTAAGCGCTGAGTATCGCGCAAGGCATCTTCTGGCGAGGCATTCAAAGTGCGCCACAAAGCCTGCGCCTGGCGGCGAATGTTCTCGTCGCTAGAAGGCATGCTGCCTAGCTCGGAAGAGCCGCGAAGGTTCAGCTCAGTGCTGGTCAGGTCGAGCAAATCCACCTGCAAGCGAGGCGCACCCGTTTTGGCTTTGGTAGCCCCCCTGCGCATGATGGAGGCACTGACCTTAGCCTCTGGGTTGACGGTTTCCACACGCTCCGCCTGCACTTGAGTGCCTTCCCGGCTTGGTCGGCGCGCTTCGCGCTTAGCCCGCCTTTGCTCAGCGCGCTCAGCACGTTGCACGCCAGTGCTGGCATTCGCAGGTGCTGCGGCACTCGAATTCGCGCTTTGAGCAACGCCCTGAGCCCCACGCGCTGGCGCATTTGAAGGCGCGGGGGTGGGCACTGGCGCTGAAAGCGCAGGGGCAATGATGACTGGCAGCGCCGTGCCAGAGTCGGCATCATTGAGTGTCTCAGCAAGCAACACATAGCGGCGCGAAATAGCAGCGCCACAACTCACCCGCACATACAACGTCACGACGGGTTCATCGACCATACTGGAGGAACGAAGCCGAACCCGAGCTTCTCCGGTGGGCAAGCGCTCTGCGCCAATGCTGATCAAACTGGGCGCGATGCGAGTGTCGCCATAAAACACGTCAGCTGTGAAACAACCGGGTTCGGGCACTGCTTCCTGCGCTTCCAAACTCATCTGAAAGCTGAGATCAAGCCCGCGACCTAACAAGGCCGTGCCACGAACACGTCCTAACGATAATGCTGAGGCAGCTGTTGCACACAACAGCAAAGCAATACCTGCGATGATTTGCCAGCGCTTAAAGGCCATGTGACTCTATAAAAAAATCCCGCCAAGCTCCCAGATTGCAGAAAATTCTCAATCGCAGCAAAAGCTTGCCCTATAAGCTTTGCATTTTGACACATTCACCCCTGATAATTGCTGTCATGAATTGCGTATTTCCACACATTGGCATTGTCGGCACAGGCGCGATGGGCCGGGGCATTGCCCAAATCGCCGCCCAAGCGGGCGCTCAAGTCTGGATGTTTGATATGGCTCCTGAGGCTGCTTCCGTAGCCCGCGATGCCATCAGCAGCACCTGGGACAAGCTGCTTGAAAAAGGCAAACTCTCCTCTGAAAAGGTGGCGCAATGCAAAGCGCACTTGACACCTTGCGAACAGCTTTCAGATTTGAAGCATTGCGACCTGATTGTTGAAGCTATTGTAGAAAAACTGGATGTCAAACAAGCGCTCTTTAAGCAGCTTGAAAGCATCGTCTCTGGCAGTTGTGTTCTTGCCACTAATACTTCCTCCTTACCTGTGACCGCGATTGCAGCTGCGCTCTCTCAACCCGAGCGTTTTGCGGGCTATCATTTCTTCAATCCTGTGCCGCTGATGAAAGTGGTTGAAGTGATTCCGGGCTTGAAAACTTCTGCGGATGTGAGTGCGCGTTTGGTGACACTTTCCAAGCAGATGGGGCACACACCCGTGATGGCCTCTGATACACCCGGCTTCATTGTGAATCACGCGGGACGTGGCTATGGCACGGAGGCGCTGCGTATTGTGGGCGAGGGCGTGAGCGATTTCGCCACAATTGATGCAATTCTGAAAGACCAAGTGGGCTTCAAGCTCGGGCCCTTTGAACTGATGGATTTGACTGGGCTAGACGTATCGCATCCGGTGATGGAATCGGTGTACCACCAATACTTTGAAGAGCCCCGCTATCGCCCAAGCGTGATCACTGCGCAGCGCTTAGCGGGCGGTGTGCTCGGGCGCAAGACGAAGGCGGGTTTTTATGATTATTCAGAAAAAAAAGAGCCATCTGCCCTTATAAATCCTGAGAAGCTTGCTATTCATTCGATAGTGAGCAATGCCAGTGATGCGCCGCCCGTCTGGGTGTCGCCGAATGCGGCTCGGCGCATGCAGTTGCTTGAATTGCTCGTAAAGCTAGGTGCAAAAGTCGAGACGGGGCAAAGCCCTTCTCTGCATGCTTTAACCATCGTCGCTCCGCTCGGTTGGGACGTGACCACCGTGGCTGTGTTCGAGCGCTACGATCCAGCGCGCACGGTGGGCATTGATCTGTTGTTTGACGATGCCGCCACGCGCCGCCGCGTGATCATGGGCAACCCTGCCGTGCGGCCCGACATGCTAGCGTTTGCGGCTGAGTTGTTTGCAAGAGACGGCAAACCTGTGAGCACAATCCGCGACAGCGCAGGTTTTGTCACGCAGCGCGTGGTCGCCAACATCGTTAACATCGCCACCGACATGTGCCAGCAGCAGATCTGCACCCCGCAAGATTTAGATACCGCAGTGCAACTCGGCCTAGGCTACCCCACCGGTCCGCTGGCCATGGGCAATGCGGTCGGGGGCGCGAGTATTTTGGAAGTGTTGGTCAATATGCAAACGGTGTATGGCGATCCGCGCTATCGCGCCAGCCCTTGGCTGCGCAGGCGCGGCGCTTTAGGCCTCAGCCTCCTTCACACCGAGGCTTGAAATCCCATGAGCGACCCCTTGAAAAGCGATCCATTCCCCAGCGGCGAGCTCCGCGCCAGCACCCGTGGGCAAGCCAGCCAAATCAAGCTGCTCACGCTGTCCAATCCCGGTGCACGCAATGCGCTCAGCCCTGCCATTTACGCTGCTGGCATTGAAGCCATCAACCATGCTGACAGCAGCCATGAAGTCAGAGCGGTTGTCATCACTGGTGAAGGCGAGGTCTTCTGCGCGGGCGGCAATTTGCAGCGCCTGCTGCACAACCGCACTTTGCCCGAAAGCGTGCAAGCCGAGAGCATTGATGGCCTGCATGGCTGGATTGAAGCCATCCGCGCCTGCCGTAAGCCCGTGATCGCCGCTGTGGAGGGCGCAGCTGCTGGCGCAGGTTTTTCGCTCGCGCTCGCCTGCGACATGATCGTAGCTAGCCAAGATGCGATTTTCGTCATGGCTTACAGCACCGTGGGCCTCAGCCCTGACGGCGGCGGCAGCTGGCAACTCTCCCGCCAACTTCCAAGGCAACTGGCCACCGAGCTTCTTTTAACCGGCGATCGCATCAGCGCCGAACGCCTGCACGCGCTGGGCCTGGTCAACCAGCTCACTGACAATGGCCAAGCCTTAAGCGCAGCTTTGCAGCTCGCAG
>JANMDE010000212.1:0-8199 GCA_031376105.1 Variovorax sp.
AGCAATACTAAGCCAAATGGTTTGAGTTCAATGCAAGGGACAGGTACCTCACTCCCTCCACCGGGTTGTACACATAGGCATCCGTCTCCTCAAACCCAAGCTTTTCATACAAGCCTTGCGCGGCCTGCATCATGGGCAGAGTGTCTAGCAGAAGGCGCTGGTAGCCGATGGAGCGAGCATCTTCAATGATGTGCTCTGCCATGCGTTTTCCAAAGCCTTGGCCTAGGAAGTCGGGGCGCAGGTATAGGCGTTTCATTTCGCAGGAATGGGCATCATGCCGCCGCAGGGCGATGCTTCCCGCGAGCTTTTCGCCCACGAAGGCGGCATACAAGCGGCCATCGGGCGGAGCATACGCGCCGGGCAATTCGAGTAGTTCGCTTTCAAAATCTTGGAAGCACAGATCGATGCCGAGCGAGCGCTGGTACTCGCTCAGAAGTTCGCGCGTGGCGGGCAGCATGGGGTGAGCGGGCGAGTCGATGAGTTCGAGGCGGAAGGGCTGCATCATAAGGGTTACTTTACGGGATTTGTGCAGGGTGATTGATGAGTGTTGTACATTAGCGCTGTGCTAATTTGCACATTGCTAGGGGTGCTGCCTGTTAATTCTGATGGGCGGCTGAGATCAAACCCTTGAACCTGAATGAGGTAATCCTCGCGAAGGAAAGCTAATGACTAAACACACTCAAAATCCATCTATTTTTTGGCTAAATCGGACTGTAGCCGGCGTATATCCTGCGCAAAGCGCTCTTCTTTTCATAGCCTCTGTCAGTGCATCAGCCTCAAGCTTTGCGCAAACTGTGCCCCCTGAGCCCACGCTCAAACCTGTCGTGATTTCATCGCCCTCGCCGCGCCAGCAGCTCAGCGTGGGCGGATTCGGCGATGTGCCTTTGCGCGAGACCCCCATCTCAGCCACCGTGATTGACAACGCTCAAATCAAAGCCAGCGGCGCACAAAAGCTCGCAGATGTTTTCAAGTTTGATGCTTCCGTTTCAGACGCCTACAACGCCGTGGGCTACATTGATTACGCCACCGTGCGCGGCTTCGTGATCGACAACAAATACAACATCCGCCGCGATGGCCTGCCTATTTCTGGCGACACGGCGATTGGCCTGACCAACAAAAACCGCATTGAAATCCTCAGAGGCACGAGCGGCATTCAAGCTGGCACGAGTACCCCTGGTGGCTTGTTGAACTACGTGATCAAACGCCCTCCTTCGCTTACATCTAAACCCATTCGCACGTTAGATCTGAGCGTCGATTCGAACGGACAACTTGGCGCAGCACTTGACCTGGGCGGGCGCTTTGGCGAGGCAAATTCACAAGGCTATCGCCTCAACGTAGCCACAGACCGCCTGCAAAGCGCTGCCCCCGGCACGCGCGGCAGCCGCCAGCAACTTGCTCTAGCGCTAGATTCACGCATTGGCCGCGATGGCCTGTTAGAGGCCGAATTCGAATACAGCCGCCAAAGCCAACCCAATGTGCCCGGCCTCTCCGTGCTCGGCAACACGGGCGCTTTACCGCCCGCAGACCCCAAGCTCAATCTGAACCGCCAAGCGTGGAGTCAGCCCACCGAATTTCAAGGACTCACCGGCTCGCTTCGCTATTCGCAGGCCATCAACGATCAATGGCAATTGAGTGCTCATCTGGGCAGCCAGCGCCTGAAGACGAATGACCGCATCGCGTTTCCGTTTGGCTGCACCGACAGCAACGGCATCGACTACTACCCGGACCGCTTTTGCCCGAATGGCGATGCAGACATTTACGATTTCCGCAGCGATGGTGAGCGCCGCCGCAAAACAGCCGCGCAATTCAAACTCGACGGCAGCTTGAAAACTGGCAGTATCAAACACGCTTTAAGCCTCGGCTTTTTGAAATCCTCCGCCAGCATTCAAACCCCTGACAGCGCCTACAACTACTCAGGCACACTCAATTTAAGCAACCCCACATTGCCTATTCCCCCAGCCCCAACGCTAACCTCGTCTGGCAACACACTGCGCGAGAAAACCACCGAGTTCTTCGCCACCGATGTGATCGCATGGAACGACACCCTCAAAACGTGGCTCGGCCTGCGCCACACGCAATTGCGGCGGAGCGATCAACTTAACGGGACCGATTACCCCCAATCATTCACAACGCCTTGGCTAGCTGCCAGCTACCAAATTCAGAGTTACCTCTTTTATGCTAGCCACGGCCACGGCATGGAAAGCGAAGTGGTTTCAGCGATAAACACAGTCAACCCGCGCCAAGTCTTGCCAGCTAGACGCTCACGCCAAGCCGAAATCGGTATTAAGAACAGCAGCACAGACCTGAGCTGGCAAGCGAGTATTTTCGATATCAGCCGCCCCGTGAGCAGTGCAGATGCCTGTGGCCTTGCAGCAATCAGCCCTTGTCTTGTGCAGCCCGATGGCTCAGCGCAGCATCAAGGTCTGGAGCTGTCTGCACAAAAGCAAATCAGCGCTTGGCAACTCAGTGGCGCAGGCACTTGGCTGCGAGCGAGGCGTGAAGGCTCTGCATTAGCAGCGCTCAATGGCCTCAAGCCCACCAACGTGCCCAGCCACACCCTGCGCCTGAACGCCGCCTATTGCATCGCGCCCAACTGGCTGCTCGGCGCACACCTCAGCCACGAAGGCCGCCGCGCCATCCTGCCCGACAACAGCCTCACGGTCCCCGCCTGGACGCGCCTCGATGCCAGCCTGAAATGGGACACAGCAATGAACGGCATGAAAACCAATTGGCAACTGTCGATCAACAACCTGCTGGATAAGCGCTTTTACCAAGAGAGCCCCTACCAATTCGGCCATGTTTACGCCTTCCCCGCCGCACCGCGCACCCTGCGTCTCTCGGCCAGCTTCACGCTGTGAAGTCACGTTTTGCAGATCCCCGGTGAATTTCCTGCAACAGCTCTTGAAAGCATAGCAATTTTCATACTATAATTTGAGGCTGTTCCTCGATAGCTCAGTTGGTAGAGCGCCGGACTGTTAATCCGTAGGTCCCTGGTTCGAGCCCAGGTCGAGGAGCCACAAACTCAAACGAAATCAAGCCCTTACGCCACAAGCGTGAGGGCTTTTTCTTTGGTTTGAATATTATATTTATTTCCCGTTCGGGATATTTTTCTAGCAAATCGCACTAAAAACATAATAATTTCCCCATCGGGAAATTTTCTTGCAAATTTGAGCAAATCGCATCATAATTTCCCGAACGGGTTATTCATATGAACTTCTTGCTCACCAACTCTCCTGAGGCGCTCGGCAGCGCTGTATTGAAAGCGCGCAATCAACTGGGCTTGACACAGCCGCAATTGGCTTTGGCAGCTGGGGTGGGCGTGCGTTTTATCGTGGAGTTGGAGGCGGGCAAGCCCACGGTGCGCTTGGAAACTTTGCTCAAAGTGCTGCAAGCGCTGGGCGGGCGGCTGGCTGTGGAAGGCTGGGCTTGAGATGGCACGCAGCTTGGATGTTTGGCTCTATGGCTCGCGTGTGGGCAGCTTATCGCAGGATAAGGGGCGGCTGAGCTTTGCGTATTTGCCGCAGGCCAGCGTGCCGCTGTCTCAATCCCTGCCGATTCGCGCAGAGCCGTTTGATGACCGGGCCACCCGCGCTTACTTTGCCGGGCTGCTGCCCGAGGGCGCCAATCGCCGGCAAATCGCTAAAACGCTGCAAATCTCGGTGCAAAACGATTACGCCTTGCTGGATCTTTTAGGCGGCGAATGCGCAGGCGCTGTGACGCTGCTGCCTCCCGGCCAGCCTCCCCGAGCGCCAAGCGGTCCTCAAGACGTGCGCTGGTTAGATGAGGCGCAATTGCGCCAAGTATTGAGCGACATGCCGATACGCCCCATGCGGGCGTGTGATGCGGGTTTGCGCCTATCGCTTGCAGGTGCGCAAGACAAATTACCAGTGGTGTTAGGCGCAGATGGCCTCATTGGTTTGCCGCTGAATGGCTCACCGAGCACACACATCCTCAAGCCGCCGATCTCGGGTATTGAGGGCAGTGTGTTCAACGAAGCTTTTTGCATGACTTTGGCTGCCACCTTTCAGCTTGATACAGCGCCCGTGCAAATTCAAACTGTGGCGGATCGCACGCAAGCGGGTGAGTTCCTGCTGGTGCAGCGCTACGACAGGCCCTCTGAGCAGCCTGGCATGCGCCTGCATCAAGAAGATTTTTGCCAAGCGCTGGGCATGCCCTCTGAGCACAAATACCAAAACGAAGGTGGCCCAAGTTTGCCCCAAGCCTTTGCCCTGCTGCGCAGCGCCACGCGCCCCAGTGCACCGCATACCTTGAAGCTGCTGGATTTTGTGGTGTTTAACGCCTTAATCGGGAATCACGATGCGCATGGCAAGAATTTCTCCTTGCTCTATCGCCCCAGCGGCGCGGCGCTAGCGCCTGTGTACGATGCGCTATCCACCGCCGTATATCCAACGCTCACCGACAAAATGGCCATGAAAATCGGCAGCAAATACCGGTTTACAGAAGTGCAGGTGCGGCATTGGGAGCAATTGGCCGAACTGGCGCTGCTGTCTTACCCGCAGGTGAAAAAACGGCTGTTAGGCATGGCGCATCGCCTGCCCAATGTGGCGAAAGCGACGCAAATAAGCATGCAGTTGGCTGGCCAAGATCCGCATGCCATCGTTAGCAAAATTGTGGCGCTGATTGAGCAGCGCTGTGCTTTGGTGATTCGGCGGTTCAGCGACTGAGCGGCGCTGTTACGAAAGCTTCAAGCGGCCAGCAATTCCCGAATCTCAAAGAGTTCGCGGCGTAATTGACGCAGAGGAACATGAATGTGAGAATCTTCGGCAAATTCAATGCCGGGCTGTTCTTCCATGCCAATGCCATCGCTGTCTTTGAAATCGGAGGGGCTGAAGTCGCCATCCAGATCGTCGGCATGCACATCCAGGCCTTCCAGCATCACTTCCCCGGCTTTGCGTTTATCACGCTCAGCTTGGATGAGCTCGTGGAGTTTGTTGCGTGCCCCGCTGATGGTGAAGCCCTGGTCGTAGAGCAAATCACGAATACGGCGGATCATGAGCACTTCGTGGTGCTGGTAATAGCGGCGGTTACCGCGCCGCTTCATGGGCTTGAGTTGGGCAAATTCCTGCTCCCAATAGCGCAGCACATGCGGCTTAACATCGCACAGCTCGCTGACCTCACCAATAGTGAAGTAGCGCTTAACAGGGATCGGCGGAAGGGTTTTTTCCATTCAAATCAATATAGTTACGCGGCTTTTCTGGAGCCCGAGTGAGGAATTTACTCCAATCCAGCGAAAGATGCAAAGTTTCTTCAAAGCGTGGACGTAAGTCCTTGTCACTGCTATGATTTTTTAGCTCTGAAAGTTGGAGCAAGATATCCAAGAGGGGTGTGCCATGCGGGTTCGCCTGAGGGGGCGTTTTCCGTGAGTTTTTGTGACAAATCTCAGTGTTGGCGCAACGCAACGCTGGCACTGAGACACTCAAGGACTGGCTAAAACACCACTGGTTAAACGCAGCATTCGCCCGCATTGGGCGGCTAGGCTTTCGTCATGCGTGACGAGGATGAAGGCGGTGCCTTGCGTCTGCGCCAGCTCCAACATCAGGCCAAACACGCCGCTGGCGCTGCTGCGATCAAGGTTGCCGGTGGGCTCGTCTGCCAGCACGCAGGCTGGGCGGGTGACCAAAGCGCGGGCAATAGCCACACGCTGGCGCTCGCCACCAGAGAGCTCAGAGGGGCGATGGTGCAAGCGATGCGCAAGCCCGACAGACGCTAGCATATTGGTAGCAAGCTTTTCAATATCTATAAGGGCAAGGCCCCGCTTTTTCTTAAAAATCTTGAGCGGCATGGCCACATTGTCCACCGCGCTGAATTCGGGAAGCAAATGATGAAACTGATAGACGAAACCCAGATGCTGGTTACGCCAAGCACCTTGGCTTTTCGCATCCATCACAGCGAAATCTTGACCCATCAGCTGCACGCTCCCGCCGCTGGGCGCGTCCAGCCCGCCCAGCAAATGCAGCAGCGTGCTCTTGCCAGAGCCCGAAGCGCCCACAATCGCCAGCGTTTCGCCTTTTTTCACCTGCAAATCAACACCTTGTAGCACGGTCACGTCGAGCAATCCGTCGACAAATCGCTTGCTGATGCCTTGGGCGTTGATGACGGCCTGTTCATTCATAACGCAGCGCCTCCGCTGGGTTCACCCGGCTCGCGCGCCAGCTCGGATACAAAGTGGCGGCAAAGGCCAACACCAGCGAAATCAAGCCCACCGGCATGATGTCTGCCCATTGCGGATCGCTCGGCATTTGGCTGATGAGATACACATCACGCGGCAAAAAGCTGGCTCTGAAGATTTGCTCCAAAAACGGCACGATCACGTCAATGTTAAAAGCCACGAGCAAGCCCAGAGCAAGCCCAGAGAATGTACCGATCACGCCCACCAAAGCGCCCTGCACCACAAAGATTTTCATGATGCTCAAAGGCGAAGCGCCCAGCGTGCGCAAAATCGCAATGTCTGCCCGTTTGTCTTGCACCGTCATCACCAAGGTGGAAATCAAATTGAACGCCGCCACGGCCACAATCAGCGTGAGAATGATGAACATCATTCGCTTTTCCAACTGCACAGCGGCAAACCAAGTGCGATTTTGCCGCGTCCAGTCTCGCACCACCTCGCCGCCCGAGAGTTTCAAGGTGAGCTCAGTGCCAACTGTGCGCGCTTGGTGCAAATCCTTGAGCTTCACGCGCACGCCGGTGGGGCCTTCCAAGCGAAGCACCTTGGCTGCATCGTCCACATGCACCATTGCCAGCGTCGCGTCGTATTCGTAATGGCCCGAATCAAAAGCGCCCACCACCGTGAATTGTTTGAGCCGAGGCACCACACCCGCCGGCGTGACTTGCCCTCCCGGCGCAATCAGCGTCACCTTGTCACCGATGCGCACCCCCAGATTCCGCGCCAGTTCGATACCCAGCACGATGCCAAATTCACCGCTTTTGAGCTGTTGCAAGCTTTGTAACGCCTGCGCCGCTGCGCCAGAGGTGACTTTCTTGCCCGCAGCTAAATCCGTGACCTGCGGCTCCAGATTGGGGTCAATGCCGCGAATGATCGCGCCTTTGATGTCCTCACCCCGCGCCAACAGTGCTTGAGCTGCTATGAAAGGTGCAGCGCCGATCACAGAAGGATGGGCTTTGACTTCAGCCAAAGTGCGCGAAGCGTCGGGCAGTGCCGCGCCGCCAGGCGCAAACACCTCAATATGCGACACCACCGATAGCATCCGATCCCGCACCTCTTTTTGAAAGCCATTCATCACCGACAAGACGATGATGAGCGCCGCGACACCCAGCGCAATGCCCAGCATCGACACGCCAGAGATAAAGCTGATAAATCGGTTTGAGCGGCTAGAGCGCCCCGCCCGCGTGTAGCGCAGACCCACTTCGAGTTCGTAAGGAAGATTCATGTGGGCGAGATTGTGGCATGGGATTACTCATAACGCAGCGCTTGTATAGGTAATAGCTTAGAGGCACGACGAGCGGGGTAAAACCCAAAAAACACGCCCACGAAGGCTGAAAAGCCCACAGCGAGGAAGATCGATGCCGCTGTCATGCTGACCTGCCAGCCAGCGAATTGACCCACAGCCCAGGTCGCTGCAGCGCCCACAGCCACACCAATCGCGCCACCAATGATGGAAAGTGTGACGGCCTCAATCAAAAATTGGGCAAGGATATCTTTGCCTCGTGCACCCACCGCCATGCGAAGGCCGATTTCACGGGTGCGCTCAGTGACGCTCACCAGCATGATATTCATAATACCGATACCGCCAATGATGAGGCTGATGCCCGCCACGGCAGCAAGCAGCAGCGTCATGATGCGGCTGGAGGCCTCTTGGGCTTGCAGCATTTCAGTGAGATTGCGTACGGAAAATGGATCGTCTGCGCCCGACTGCACCTTAAACCGCTGGCGCAGCAGCTCTTTGATGTTGTCTTCCGCCACCTTCATGCTCTGGCCTTCTTTGACTTTCACACTGATCGAGCCAATCCTCTTGATCTTGCCGGGGCTACCGCCTTGAATGCGGTTACGGTAGGTCGTAATCGGCACGATCACCACATCATCTTGATCTTGACCGAGCGAATTTTGCCCCTTGCTGGCCAACACACCAATGACCGTGACCGGCACTTTCTTCACGCGGATGATTTGATCGACCGGATCGGCATCGCCAAAAAGCTGCATCGCCACCGTTTGGCCGATGA
>JANMDE010000234.1:0-2687 GCA_031376105.1 Variovorax sp.
ATATATATATATATATATGCACGCGCTCGAAAAATGCGAGGCCATTGACGCTTGGGATGGCTTCAAGCTGCGCTACACGAACCCCCTCACTGGCGGCTCGCCCATGCCCACCATGCAAACCTACATGCAGCGCGTGCCCGCAGGCTTTGCAGGCTTGCCCTATCGCCAAACCGATGGCGCGGTGTTCAGCGTGGTGGAAGGCGCAGGCCGCGCTGTTATCGAATCTCATCATGGCAGCTTTGCATATGAGTTCAAAGCGCGCGACCATTTCGTCGTACCCTCGTGGCACACTCTGCGCTTGCTCTCTTCCGAGGGCTGTGTGCTGTTCAGTTATTCAGACCGCCCTATCCATCAATCCCTCGGTATCCACCGCGAAGAAAGGCTATCCGCATGAGCTACGTTGTCAACCCTCCAGCCGTTGTTAGCGTGCCTGTTTTAGGCACTGCAGATCATTTCCCGGTTAACCGCGTGTATTGCGTCGGCCGCAACTACGAAGAGCATGCCAAAGAAATGGGCTTCACCGGCCGCGAGCCGCCGTTCTTCTTTTTGAAGCCCGCGAATGCTGTGGTCGTGGTCAATGCAGGGGAGACAGGCAGCATTCCCTACCCCAGCCTCACGAAAAATTTCCACCACGAGATTGAGCTCGTCGTCGCGATTGGCACGGGCGGCAAAAATATCCAAGCTGCTGATGCTGCGAAGCACATTTTTGGCTACGCCGTCGGCCTAGATATGACGCGCCGCGATCTGCAAGGCGAGATGAAAAAGCAAGGTCGCCCATGGTGCATCGGCAAAGGCTTTGATTATTCCGCGCCGATTGGCCCCATCGTGCCCGCTGCACAAGCCGGTGACATCAACAACGCCGAATTGGCCGTCACGGTCAATGGTGCGCATCGCCAAAAAAGTACCGTCGCTAAGCTCATCTGGAACGTGGCTGAGACGATTGAGTATTTGTCCGCAGCTTGGGAATTGCAACCCGGCGATTTGATTTACACCGGCACACCCGAAGGTGTGGGCGCTGTGGTAAGCGGTGATTTGATGGTCGGCACCGTGGCTGGCCTGCCCGATCTGAATGTCAAGGTGTCTTGACATTATTTCAAGAAAAATGCGTTTTGCCCTTATAAAATACACATAGTATGCTATATATTTTATAGCATAGTATGTGATAAATAACACTGGAGAATATTCATGAAAACACTGGGAACATTGGCCAAACTCTGCGCCATCCTGGCCGGATTGCTGATGGTGTTCATCACGCTGATGACGGTCACCAGCGTGATCGGGCGCGACTTTTTTGGCAAGGCCATCACCGGTGATTTTGAATTGTCGGGCGCGGCCTGCGGTGCGGCGGTCGGCCTCTTCATGCCTTGGTGCCAATACAAGCGCGGCAATATCATTGTGGATTTCTTCACCGCCAAGGCCAGCGAAGCCACGCAAGACAAGCTGGATCGCGCGGGCGCACTCGTCCTCGCGATTGTGATGGCCGTGCTCACCTGGCGCACCACGCTGGGCGGCATCAGCGCATTCAACTCCAATTCCGGCACCATGATGCTCGGCTTTCCCGAGTGGATGGTGTATGCGGCCATCGTACCTGGCTTAGGGCTTACGGCCGTGATCGCTTTCGCTCAAACCTTTCTTGGCTTTAGCGAAGATCTTCCAGAATCCAACCCGGAGTTAGCAGTATGAGCGGCCTTCAATTAGCCTTGTTGATTTTTGCCGTGATGCTGGCGCTGATGGCGCTGCGCGTGCCGATTGCGGTGTCTATGTTTGTCGCAGGCGTGGCCGGTTATCTGATTCAGCGCGGTTGGGGGCCCTTGGCCAGCTTTCTCAACAGCCAAGCGTATGCGCGCTTTGCAAGCTACGATTTATCCGTCATCCCCCTCTTCATCTTGATGGGCCATTTCGCCACGCAAGGGGGTATCAGCAAGGCGTTGTTTGCCTTCGCCGCAGGCGTGATGGGGCGCTTCAAAGGCGGCTTGGCCATGGCCGCAGTGTTTGCCTGCGCAGCTTTTGGCGCGATCTGCGGCTCATCGGTCGCCACCGCCGCCACGATCACCAATGTGGCTTACGATGAAATGCGCAAGCACGGCTACTCAGGCCGCTTGACCACCGGCACATTGGCTGCTGGCGGTACGCTTGGCATCTTGATTCCGCCTTCTGTGCCACTGGTGATCTACGCAATTCTCACCGAGCAAAACATCGCCAAGCTTTTCATGGCCGCGATGGTGCCCGGCATTTTGGCGATGCTGTCTTACATGATCGCCATTGCGCTGTATGTGCGCTTCGTGCCCGGTCACGCGCCTGAGAAAAACGATATCGCCAAGCAGAAGATGAACGAAGCGCTCTCTGGTATTTTGCCGATTGGTGTGATTTTTGTTGTCGTTTTTGGCGGTATTTACGGCGGTTTGTTCACACCCACCGAGGGCGCTGCCGTGGGCGCGTTTTGCACCTTTGTGGCCGCCTTGCTCAAGCGCGAGATGAATTGGGACAAGTTCAAAAATTGCTTTTATGCCACCGCAGAAAGCTCGGCCATGATCTTCCTGATCTTCCTCGGCGCTGACATCATGAATGCCGCCTTGGCGCTCACGCAAGTGCCCGGCCAGCTGGCGGAAGTGGTGGGCAGTTGGGGCTTGTCGCCGGTGATGGTGGTCGCCTGCATCATGCTGTTTTATGTGGTGCTGGGCTCAGTG
>JANMDE010000293.1:0-2767 GCA_031376105.1 Variovorax sp.
CGCCACGCGAGCGAATGGCGCTGTGGCGATATGTGGGGCTCGGGCTGAAGCTCAGTGGGTGACATGCGTGCATCGCGCCAAATGAGCCAAGCCAGCAAACAAGAGGTGCTGCTAAGGCCAAGGAGAAAGCCGATCATTTCTCATCCTTCCAAAGAGTATTTCTGGTGTCAGGTGTGTCGGTGGCAGGCTGCTGCTCAGCTCGCTTGGGGGCGCCGCTGGCCAGCAAGGCATACCAATCGATCTTGCGTGTGCACACCATCACCACCGCGAGCACCACAAACAAAGCCACCGAGCCCACAGCCAGCGCGGTTTGTTCTAGCTGCAAGAGCACATACAGCATGCTGTAGAGCAAGCCCATGCCGAAACCAAACGGCAAACTTCGCGCCCAACTACCCAGCATGAAGCGCGCGTAATACGTCAGCAGTAGCACCGTAGCGCAGGCACCGCTGGCATACGCGAGCATGAAGCCGACGTGTTCGCTGAGCGAGACGAGCAGCAAGAAAAATGTACAAATTGCCGCGCCTGCCAGCAGGTATTGCAGCGGATGCACGCGCAGCTGTTTCATCACTTCAAACAACCCCAAGCCCACGAAGGTGAGCGCGACGAAGAGCAGGCCGTATTTGCTGGCGCGGTCACTCAGTGAATAAAAATTGATGGGTTCGACGAAGCCCACCTGAATACTCTCAGCGCAGCCTTTGTCGGAGGTTTCATGCGATTGGCACACCGGTCTGGCCAGCGCCACTTGCTGCGCCGCATCGGTGGCTACCGAGGTCAAACGCCAATTCGCTTCAAATCCTTGGTTGACCTTGATGGATCGCTGCGAAGGTGCAAAGCGGCCTGTGAAAGAAGGATGCGGCCAATTGCTTTCCATACGCACCGTGGTGGTTTCACCTAGTGGCACAATGCCAAGTTGTTGGGTGCCGACGTATTCAATCGCCGATTCAAGCTGAAAACCCTCGGCAGCAGCAACCAAGCTGGCTGGAAGTTGTACATGCATGCCACGTTTGTAAGTCGGGTGAAACGTTCCCGCTTTGAGCACTTGCTCTTGCCCATTGATCTTGACACTCGCGCTGCGGATGCCGCGCGGATCGTCCATCGCCAGCATCAGGATCGGTGCGCCGCATTGCATACGCGAGTTGGTCATATTGGCTTTTGGCTTCCAGCTATCGCCGGGGAGGAATTGCGCTTTGAGTAAAGCCTTGCTGCTGAGCACGTTGGCTTGGTAAATGCTACGCGAACGCGGCTCAACCTGGACATTGGCTTGCACATGCAGGCTGAGTGGCGTAGCAGTGAGCCGGTGCTCTTTTTTGTCTTCCACCAAGCGTGTGCCATCGGTATCTTTGACTTTACTTTCCCAGCTTTCGACGCAAGCCATGTGAACCATAGGCCCCAGCAAAGTCTGCGCGCCCGCCACCGATTGGCTCACGCTGCCCACCGCTTGATCGCGGTAGCTCTGCCTCTCATAGATGATCCCCTGAATTTGGATCAAGAAAATAAACAACAAAAATCCCACAGCGCCTAAAGCGAGAATTTTGAGAAAGAACGGGTGTTTCATATGACTCCTTGTAGATGGAGCCTAGTGTGAAAGCGCTGTGTGAGAGAGATGTGAAGTTGATGAAGTGAGCGTGAAGCGGGTGCCTTTAGCGCTGCAAGACGAGCTCCGCGCAAAAGCCATTGGCCGTGTTTCTCAAGCGCAGCTCGCCGCCATGCAACGCCATGATTTGGCGCACGATGGCTAAGCCCAGCCCAGAGCCACTGCGCTGGCCACCGGGCCGCGGTGTGGTGAAAAAGCGCTCGCCTAAGCGCGGCAAGGCGTAATCAGGCACACCCGGCCCGCTGTCTTGCACGCGGATCACGTGCTGGCCTGCCTCTTCATACAGTTGCACTTCCACGCGGCTGCCAGACAGAGAGAAATCCAACGCATTGTCGAGCAGATTTGACAAGGCCAGTTGCATCAATTCAGGATCAAACTTTGAAGAAAAAGAGCTGATCGCCCTTATAGAATCTGCATAGAGCGCTATAGATTTAATAGTAAATAAGGGCGTAGCTTGTGTGATCACTTGCGCCACCATATCGCTCAAAGAATGAAGGCTCAGCTGCTGTAAGCGCCCACCTGTCACGGCTTGTTGCTCAAGCTTAGACAACTCCAGCATCCGCTCCACCAAGCGCTGCAAACGTTCGCTTTGCGCAATCACTTGGTTGGAAAATCGCACGCGATCTTCCGCTGGCAACTCACTGCCCAGCAGCTCGCCCGAAGCGCGGATCGCAGCCACCGGGCTTTTCAGCTCATGTGTGAGCGCGCGCACATGGTTTTCAATCACTTCGCGCCCCTCTAAGCGCTCGCGCATCGCTTGCATCGCGCGCGCGAGATCGCCCAGCTCGCCAGGCACATTCGGCATTTCTACCAAACCTGCTGCCATCGGCTCGCCCACCTGCTGCGCATAGCGGCGAAGTTTGCGGATATTCCACACCGTCCACAGCGTCACGATCACACCCACGGCAGCAGAGAGCGCCAGCAGCAGTAAACCATTGAACAACACTTTGCGTTCAGCCCGGTCAATAAAATCTTGCACTGTGCGAATCGGCTTGGCCACGGTGAGTACACCGATGATTTTTTCCTCATGCAAAACGGGTGCGGCCACATACATCACGGATGTTTTGTCGTCGCCCACCACCTCCCGCGTGGCCCTGGCGCCATATTCGCCGCGCAGGGTGAGCGCCACATCGCGCCAGCGAGAAAAATCTTGGCCTTGCGCCACGTTGTCGG
>JANMDE010000298.1:0-10582 GCA_031376105.1 Variovorax sp.
GGGGCCGCGCAGTATTACCGCGATGCAAAGATTTTGACGATCTATGAAGGCACCACTGCGATTCAAGCTAACGATCTGGTTGGCCGCAAAACATCTCGTGATGGTGGCCAAACTGCCAAAGCCATCGTGGCGCAAATAGAAGCCACTGAGAAAGCTCTGGCAACACGAGATAGCGTGCACGCTCGAGCCGTGCTCAAGCGCCTCACTGCTGCTCGCAAAGCTCTCCTCGACGTGATCGAATTCGTGGCCGGCAACACGAAGGCTTCGCCCAACGCCGTGTTCGCTGGCAGCGTGCCGTATCTCATGCTCGCAGGTAATGTGTTTGCTGGCTGGCAAATGGCGCGTTCGCTGTTGGCTGCCGAAGACGAACTGGCGGCGGGCGTTGATGTAGATTTCATGCAAGCCAAAATCACCACGGCCCGCTTCTATGCGGATCATCTGCTGAGCAAGGCTGGCGGCATGCGAGACAGCATCGTCGAAGGCGCTGAATCGGTGACTGCTTTGGCGCTCGAAGCATTTTAAGAATTGAACAGACGGACGCAAAAGGCGCAAAAGTTACGCAAAAGACGCAGACAAGATAAGAAAACTTAAAATGCAATCTGGTATTTCTTTGCGACTTTTGCGCAACTTCTGCGACTTTTGCGTCCGGTATTAAAAGTTAAACCCAACCAACTACATCATCATGAGCAATCTCCCCCCCATCCTACAAAACCTGCCTTTCCCCGTGATCGGCAGCCCACTTTTCATCATCAGTAACCCCAAGCTGGTGATTGCCCAATGCAAAGCCGGTGTGATTGGCTCAATGCCCGCGCTGAATGCGCGCCCAGCTGCGCAGCTCGATGAATGGCTGCATGAAATCACTGAAGAGCTGGCCGCTTACAACAAAGCCAATCCAGACAAGCCTGCTGCGCCGTATGCCATCAACCAGATCGTGCATAAATCCAATGATCGTTTGGAGCACGACATGCAGGTCTGCGCAAAATACAAAGTGCCTATCATCATCACCTCGCTCGGCGCGCGCGAAGATGTCAACCAAGGCGTGAAGGCTTGGGGCGGCATCACACTGCATGACGTGATCAGCAATGTGTATGCCCGCAAAGCGATCGAGAAGGGCGCGACCGGGTTGATTCCGGTGGCGGCAGGCGCAGGTGGCCATGCTTCCACCAAGAGCCCGTTTGCCATGATTCAAGAGATTCGCCAGTGGTTTGACGGCCCGCTCGTGCTCTCAGGTTCCATTGCCTCCGGTGATGCAATTCTCGCTGCTCAATGCGCCGGCGCCGATCTGGCCTACATCGGGTCGCCCTTCATCGCCACGCATGAGGCTCGTGCCACTGATGCCTATAAGCAGATGATCACCGAGAGCAATTCCGACGACATCGTGTACTCCAACTTCTACACCGGCGTACACGGCAACTACCTCAAAGGCAGCATCAAAAATTCAGGCATGGACCCAGATAACCTGCCCCAAAGCGACCCCAGCAAGATGAATTTTGGCGGCGCAGGCGATGCCAAAGCCTGGAAAGACATTTGGGGCTGCGGCCAAGGCATTGGTGTGATCAAGGAAGTCATGAGCGCGGGCGATTTGGTGGCTCGCTTCAAGCGTGAATATGCTGCAGCTCGTGCGCGCATTGCAGCGCTGCCTGCTTACAGCTGAAGCCAATCTGCCGCGATGAGCGATGGCCACTGACGGACCCAATCGCTCAGCATATCGCTCAAAGTCGACGCGGTGGGCGCTTGCAGGCCTAGGCAATGGGCTGCTGACCGCAATGATTGAATCGCTTCTTTCTCGTTGCTGACTGAGAGAGCTTGCGCGCCATTTTGCTTGGATAGTTTGTGGCCATCTTGGGCCAAAACGAGCGGAGTATGCAGGTATTCTGGGGTGGTGTAGCCCAAGGCGCGTTGCAACAGGATTTGGCGGGCGGTGTTGTTTGCTAAGTCTTCCCCACGGACGACGTGGGTGATGCCTTCGGCGGCATCGTCTGCCACCACGGCCAGCTGATATGCCCACAGGCCATCCGCTCGCAGAAGCACAAAATCCCCCACTGCTTCGCTCACATTCTGTTGTTGTGCGCCCAAACGACGATCTTGCCAATACAGAATCGAAGATGATTCCGCTATCAAATGGTGAGCAAACAATTCATTATTTATAAGGGGTAAATGCCGATTTACCTTAAAATCTTCCGTATGAAAGCGCCACGCACGCGCCTCTTTGCCTTTTAATCCATGGCGGCAGGTCCCGGGGTAGATCAATTCGCCATGATGCGGCTTGAGCCAACCCAGCGCACTCTGCGCTGTTTCAATGTCTTTGCGTGAGCATGCGCAGGGATAGGCAGCGCGCTGCTTAATGAGGTGATCCAGTGCCGCTCGGTAGAGTTTGCTGCGCTGAGATTGATACACCGGCGCTTCATCAGGCAATAGGCCACATGTAGCCAACTGGCGCAGTATCTCTTGATCTGCACCGGGGATGCAGCGCGGCGTATCCACATCTTCAATTCGAACCAGCCATTTGCCGCCATGCGCGCGTGCATCAAGCCAACTTGCCAGAGCGGCAACGAGCGAACCAGCGTGCAAAGCGCCAGTGGGGGAGGGGGCAAATCTTCCGGTGTAAGCCGTCATCCGTTCACTGCGAATGCCAATTCCAAACCGCTGACGAACGCATCTTCCACCCGATGCCCCAAACACCAGTCGCCACACACGCCAATGCCTGAAGATGCATCCCACAGATGGGAAGCGCCCAACGCTTTGTCGGTTTTGGCATAGCGCCAGCGGTGAGCTTGCGCATAGGTGGGGGTGGCGCGGATATTGGTGATTTCAGCGAAGGCTTTGAGCAGCTTTGCTTTGATGCGCTCAGCGTCATCTTCCAGATGCTCTTGACTCCAAGCGGCGCTGGCTTGCACCGTCCAGCGCTCAATGCCGCCTCGTGCTGGTTTGGAGCTTTCTCGCGTTAGCCAAGCGATTCGGTGGTGCGTGGAGCGTGCGGCATTCCATTGCGGGCCCAATAAGCGAACGGGCTGGCTGGGTGACAAAGGCAGCGCATTGGGGAAGGCGAGCATCAGCGTCCAGCAGGGCGATACCGTGACGATACTGGTCTTCTGAGAAAAATCGCTCAATACCCCTGATAAATTCTTGATAGTTTGCTCACTATTTGATAGTGATCCGCTGAGCTTTTCATTCAGGGCATGTGCACTGTCTTGTAGCAGCGTCTGCGCTTGCACACTGGGAATCGCCATCAGAATAGCATCAAAGCCTTTGATGCTTTGCGGCTTGGCTTTCGTATCTTCAGAGTTGTGGCATTGCAGGCTGTATTGGCCGTTAGCCATGCGCTCAATCAGGCGCACTTGCTGGCCAAGGAGCAACCGCTTGGCTTTGAGCAGCGGAGCGGCCATGTGGCCCACCAAGGCATTCATCCCTGGCTGCGCCACCCAATGCGGCTCGCGGCTGGGTAGCGCGGCCTCTAAGGTGCGGCCTTGGCTGTCGAGCACGCGCACCGCATTGGCGGCCCAGGGGCGTGCTATTTCGGGTGCATTGCTGAGGGCCCATTGCATCATCTGGCGAAAGCGTGCATCGCGCACAGTGAAATACTGTGCACCATGATCAAAACTGCCAAACTCGGTCTGCCTTGTGGCCATTCGGCCACCTGGACTTCGGCTTTTTTCAACTACCGTCACATGGTGGCCTGATTGCACAAGCGTGCGTGCTGCCGTGATACCGGCCATGCCAGCGCCGATGATGGCGATGTGTTTTGGGGAAGGAGTGGAGAGTTGGGTGGTCTTAGGCATGACCTTTACTCTACACGGTTTGCAGCTCAGTTTATAAAAATCAGCGGGCACGCAAACCCAGAAGCCTCTCTCGTGCTCCAGCAAGATGGCTGCGTAAGGTGTACCAGCGCTCGGCATAAGGCGCAGGCAACGCGAGTTGCATCACTTTCATTTCTATGCTGTCAATGCGCTCCAATAGGCGGTTCATTTCAATGGGACGCTCGCTGGCAACGGATTCAATTTCAGTTTCAAGAAACTTCAATTCGCCATAAAAATTTTGCAGTAGCGCATTGGCTCGCCATTCAAACCAGCCTGGGATCCAGCCCAGCAGCAGGAGCGTGGCCAAGAGAATGGGCAGTGCAGCATAAAGAAGCCATTGCGTCATTTGTGCCCAGCCATATGGAAGTAAAAACTCAAGCCAAGGCTTGCTACCGCGAGAACTAGCTAGCGCTATTGGAGAAATCTTGAAATCTGAGCCTACAACGGTGGGGAACTCGCCTTGCCGGTGGAGAAAATGGGGAATCTCGTGTATTTGAACGCTGGCATCCATAATGGCGCGTTGAAGAGCGGGATGCATCTCTGGTCGAATGAGTAAATGCACATTGGCGGTGGCCATGGTGAGATCACGCGAGGGCACATCACCTCGAAACTCTATCGCCCCTTGCGGCAGCACCATGGGACGAAGGCCGGGCTCATTGCTGATGAGTGTGCCGATGCGATCCATGCCCATGAGCAGAAGGCCATTGCTGCGAGCCAGAGTCGTCACCACATCGCTGCGCATGCTGCCCATAAAAACGACGGCATCTACCTTGCCATCAATCAAAGCATTGGCTAGATTGTTGCGACTCAGCGATACGGCTTCAATATCGCGCACAGTGAGTCGCCCTTGGTCGAGCACATGCTGCAAGATCGTTAGGTTGAGTTCGTCAAACTCAGGAATGCCAATGCGCAGGCCGCGCAATTGTTGCAAATTTGCTAACGTTGGAAGGCGCGTGAAGATCCAGATGGGATCGTGCTGGATCACTGCTAAAGCTTCAAATGCGCTCGCATCGGCTCCCTTGGCAAACATGCCATTGACCAAAGCGAAATCTACCGCCTCATCACGGCGTATCAGAGAAAAGCCACCGTGCGCTTTATCGGTGGTGACGATAAAGCACTCAATGCCAAGCTGCGCCAGTTTTTGCTGATATTGTCTTGCCAGCAAAGTGTAGCCCCCACCCGGTACACCTGCGGCCATAACGATGCGCTTTGGCGGCAAAGGCAACCACTTTGTGAATGAGATCCACAGCAGGAAAGCGCTGACCAATAAGATGGGCACGTACAAAAGCCACCAGCGCCTGCGAAACAAGATTTCCAGCTTCATGGGTTGCTTTCAGTTTATAGGCCTAGCGCCCGTGTCGCCGACTCATTGAATCTTGCACGAATTTGATGTGTTGTTGGAGCATATACAAACGCTGCATATAAACACGAGGCGCCTTCAGCTGAGCAAGTTGCTCGGAAATAGCCAACAATTTTTTGCGAAAACGGGCAATATCTAAACCACCTGTTTGCGAATCATTAAGATCGTTCTCGATGAATTTGAGCTCGCCATACCAGCGGTTAATGCCGCTTTCTATGCGCCAGTGAAGATAAATTGGAATAAAGCGGCTCAGCATGTAGGCTATCAAAAACAAAGGCAGGCCAATGAACAGCAAACGGTATATCCACTGCGCCATAGGCAAGCTCAGGTGTTGTTCCAGCCAAGGGTAGCCGTTGCGCAGCACATCGCGGGCTTGAGGTGCGCTTGGAAACTCCAAACGCTTTAAATGTGGAAACTCACCCACAGGATGCAATGGGCCACCCCCTGAATGCGTTTGCAGCACGGTTTGCGCGAGCAAACGCTTGACCATGGGGTGCAGGTCCTCGCGCACCAGCACGCTGGCCAGTGTGCTCAGCAAAACACTGTCTTGCGGGGGCTGTAGCCTACTGCTGTTGAGACTTCCAGCGGCTACAAAACGGGCATCTAGATAAGGCATGCGCTCCGACAGTGCCGCACTGCGTTTTAATTGTGCCAAATACACGCCGGGTGTTTTGAGTAATGCCTGCACCAATGGGGCATTTACGGAAGCGACAAAAATAGCGGCGTCCACCCGACCCTCGCGCAAGGCCGGTACGATTTCCATGCCGACGGTTTCGGAAATGACCAAATCCGTTACTTCCAAGCGCACCTGCTCAAACATACGCACAGCAACCGCACGGCTTCCGCTGCCCGGTTGCCCCATGGTCACTCTAGCGCCTTGCAAGCGCAGCAGCGAATCGACATCTCGCAGCCTGGTAAACACCCAAATCGGCTCAATATCCACTTGCGCTAAGGTTTGCACACCGGGCGTATCTGCAACTAGCCGTTCACTTAGTGCATAACCGCCTTGCACGAAACCGATATCCGCTGCATCACCCAAGGATGAGCGCAAGCGAGAGAGATTTTCTCCCGAACCTGCGGATTCTCGAATGTTTAATGGGAGACCACTGCGGGCAAAAATCTCAGCATAGCGCTTGGCATGCTCGTGGTACATACCGCCAATGCGCCCTGTCGTGATGCTCACCTGCTCGGGTGGCATGGGCATGTAGTGGGTGCTCAGCCATAAAAAGCCAGCCACCGCTGATACCCAGATAGGTAAGTGGATCAGCCCCCATTGCCGTTGGTATATCTTTGCAGCCCGCATGAACACATGTTAATGCAAACTACACAGCAATAGTCAGGCCAATGGAAATGCCCTAGGTTGCAAACTCAGCTAACTGGGCAAAGTGTCACATTCCGACGTAGTTGGGCCCGCCACCGCCCTCCGGTGTGACCCAGACGATGTTTTGTGTGGGGTCTTTGATGTCGCAGGTTTTGCAGTGCACGCAGTTTTGCGCGTTGATTTGCAAACGGTCTTTGCCTTCCGTGGTGCGCACGTATTCATACACGCCAGCGGGGCAGTAGCGGCTCTCGGGGCCGGCGTAGGTGATGAAGTTTACGTTGACGGGCACGCTTGCATCTTTGAGTGTCAAGTGCGCGGGTTGGTTTTCAGCGTGATTGGTGTTGCTGATGAAGACGCTGGAGAGGCGGTCAAAGGTGAGCTTGCCATCGGGCTTGGGATACACAATATCTGCGCATTCGCGGGCGGGTTTGAGCTTTTCATGGTCTGCCTTGCTGCGGTGGCGCGTCCAAGGGATGTGGCCACGCAGAGCAAATTGCTCCAAGCCATTCATCACGGTGCCGCCCAGAAGGCCAAAGTCAAACCAGTTTTTGAAGTTACGGTCTTTGTGAAGCTCGGCATGCAGCCAGCTTTTCTCGAAGGCCTCTGGGTAAGCGCTGAGTTCGTCATGCTGGCGACCGGCTTGCACTGCGTCAAAAGCCGCATCAGCAGCGAGCATGCCAGTTTTGATGGCGGCATGGCTGCCTTTGATGCGACCTACATTCAAGAAGCCGGCATTGCAGCCAATCAGTGCGCCGCCGGGGAACACAGTTTTGGGCAGTGAGAGTAGGCCGCTGGAATTGATGGCGCGCGCGCCGTAGCCGATGCGCTTGGCAGGCTTGATGCCTTTGGATTCGTCGCCTTCCAGATACCAGCGGATGTTCGGATGCGTTTTCCAGCGCTGCATTTCTTCAAACGGGCTTAAGAATGGGTTGGTGTAGCCCAAGCCCGTGATGAAGCCCAGAGAAACTTGGTTGTTGTCCAAGTGATAGAGGAAAGCGCCTCCATACGTGTCGTTCTCAAGCGGCCAGCCGGCGCTGTGCAACACAAAACCGGGCTGGTGGCGAGCTGGATCAATCTCCCAGAGCTCCTTGATACCGATGCCAAAGCTCTGCGGGTCTTTGCCGGCATCGAGCTTGTATTTGGCAATCAGCTCTTTGCCCAAATGGCCGCGTGCGCCTTCGGCAAACACCGTGTATTTGCCTAGCAATTCCATGCCAAGCTGGAAATCTGGCGTGATCTCGCCTTCCTTGCTGATGCCCAGATTGCCTGTGGCAATGCCTTTCACCGAGCCGTCTTCGTTGTAAAGCACTTCAGCCGCTGAAAAACCGGGGAAAATTTCTACGCCGAGGCCCTCAGCCTGCTGCGCCATCCATTTAACGACATTGGAGAGCGACACGATGTAGTTGCCATGATTCTGAAAACACTCTGGCAAGAAAATATTCGGCACGCGGAAGGCTGATTTTTTGCCAAGAAACATGAAGGCATCGTCCGTCACTTCTTGCGTGAGCGGAGCGCCTTTTTCTTTCCAGTCAGGAATCAGCTCGGTCAAGGCTTTCGGATCCATGATCGCGCCCGAGAGAATATGCGCGCCAGGCTCAGAGCCTTTTTCGATCACGACCACAGAAATTTCTTGGCCCGTCTCTTGCGCTTTTTGCTTCAAGCGAATGGCTGTGGCCAAGCCGCCAGGGCCGCCCCCGACGATCACCACGTCGTATTCCATGGATTCGCGTGGGCCGTGTGCTTTGAGGATGTCTTCGTGGGTCATGGCAGTCTCGTTGATAATGGAACTGAGCTGATTTTATGTGCAGCCTGCACTCAGCAGAGCATTTACCGCTATCAATTGAAGAGGACTCACTAAATGGCATACGAACTTGATCTCTCCGGCCGCGTCGCCCTCGTGACGGGCGCTTCCAGCGGCTTGGGCACGCAATTTGCCAAAACCTTGGCTAAAGCAGGCGCAGCCGTGGTCTTGGCCAGTCGCCGCACTGACAAACTCAAAGCCTTGCGCGCTGAGATTGAGGCCGAGGGCGGCAGCGCCCATGTGGTGGCGCTGGACGTGACGGACACCGTGAGCATTAAATCTGCGGTGGCGCATGCTGAGACGGAAGTGGGCCCGATTGATATTTTGATCAACAACTCCGGCGTGTCGACGACTCAAAAGCTCAGCGACGTGACAGAAGAGGATTACGACTTT
Organism: Variovorax sp.; assembly: GCA_031376105.1. Classification (GTDB taxonomy): domain Bacteria; phylum Pseudomonadota; class Gammaproteobacteria; order Burkholderiales; family Burkholderiaceae_C; genus JANMDU01. The sequence continues at coordinate 8,673 of JANMDE010000298.1, forward strand.
ATTTTTAACACCAACACGCGCGGCTCCTTCTTCGTGGCGCAAGAGGTGGGCAAGCGCATGCTGGCGCGCGCCAAAGGCGCAGCGCCGGGCACGTATACCGGCGGGCGCATTGTGAATATCGCCTCCATGGCTGGCCTCAAAGTCTTGCCACAAATTGGCGTGTATTGCATGAGCAAAGCCGCCGTGGTGCACATGACTAAGGCGATGGCGGTGGAATGGGGCAAATACGGCATCAATGTCAACGCGATCTGCCCCGGCTACATCGACACCGAAATCAACCATCACCATTGGCAAACCGAACAAGGCAAAAAACTCGTGCAAATGCTGCCGCGCAAGCGCGTGGGCAAGGCCTCTGATTTAGATGCGCTGCTCGTGATGTTGTGCTCTAAAGAGAGCGATTTCATCAATGGTGCGGTCATCGCAGCTGACGACGGCTTTGGCGCTTAATCCCTTTCTAAATCATCGCGATACGTCGTTGCAACGCTCAGCCGTGCAGAAGCACTGTTTTCTTTGTTGCGCCTCGTCTAGCGATGCTTGAGACAGAAATAGCAAAGCAGAAAATATGTGGGTAGGAATTGTTGCTGGCCTAGCGGCTGGCGCACTATGGGGCATGGTGTTTGTGGCACCGCGCATGGTGCCGGGCATCAGTGGCGTTGATTTCACGGCAGGGCGCTTCTTCGCCTACGGGCTGCTGGCCTTTGCCTTGATCATGTTGGCCAGAAACCGGCTGTGGCCCACCTGGGCGCAAGCTCGCGCCGCGCTGCTGCTTAGCTTTTTGGGCTTTACCGGCTATTACCTGCTGCTGGTTTATGGCATCCGCGATGCAGGCACGGAAGTGCCCAGCCTCATCATCGGCACGATTCCGCTTTGGATGATGATTTTGGGTAAACCTGCCGGTTTGAAATGGTCGGCCTTGATTCCCGGCTTGCTGCTTACTGGCTTTGGCTTGGCATTGATGATGGATGCATCGCAGGGCGCGAATAGCTCCGCGGCGCTGGGCGAGCATTTTTGGCGTGGCGTTGGCTTTTCGGTGGCTGCCATGGCTTGCTGGACGGCCTTTGGCATCATGAATGCCCAATGGCTACAAGATCATCCCGAGGTCAGCGCCACCACCTGGGCCAACTGGCTCGGCGTGGCCACAGGCATGGGAGCTTTGCTGCTCTGGCTGGCTGTCGGTTCAGAGCCAAAAGTGCTTCTTGCCCAGACAGATATTGTATTGTCTGCTATTCTTTCAGTAGCAACCGGGATCGGATCGGCATGGGTGGCCACCATTCTTTGGAACATCGCCAGCCAGCGCCTACCCGCCAGTTTGTGCGGGCAATTGATTGTGAGCGAGACGATTTTTGCGCTGATTTATTCATTTCTGTGGGATGGACAGTGGCCGAGCTTCGTGCAGTTTGCCGCAGCAGCGCTATTTGTGGCGGGCATCTTGGCGAGTATTCGGGCGCATCGCTGAGGTTTGCGCATCGTTTATTATGTTGACCTACCCAATCACGAGGAGACACCATGAATATTGCCCGACAGCTTGCACTAGTGACTATGTTGGCGTCAGCGCTGAGCTTTGTTCCCGCAGCCGCTCAGCTGGCCACCCAGGCCGATGCCGCCGTACAACGCGCAGCATCGACGCAACGACAACCGCTCTTAGACACACTCAAGGAGTTCGTTTCGATTGAAACGGGCAGCCGTGATATTGAAGGCCTCACGCAGGCTAGCGAGTTACTCGCCAGCAAGCTGCGAGCGCTGGGCGGCGAGGTGAGCTTCATCGAGCCAACCGAATCCACCACTTACCGCATGGGTGACACCCCCGAGAAAATTGGCCGCATGACCCGTGCGGTATTCAAGGGAACCGGCAGCAAACGTATCTTGCTCATCGCGCACATGGACACCGTGTATTTGAAGGGCATGCTGGC
>JANMDE010000299.1:0-3023 GCA_031376105.1 Variovorax sp.
AGCCTCCACGCGCAGGCCGATTTTGCGCAAATCAGCCGCCACAGCGGCGGCATGCTCACCCTGCGCATCGGTGATGCTGCAAACGATGGCTTGCACAGGGCTAAGCCAAGCGGGCATGGCGCCGGCAAATTGCTCGATCAAGATGCCAATGAAACGCTCTAGGCTGCCGACGATGGCGCGGTGCAGCATGATGGGGCGCTTGCGTTCGCCGTCGCTGTCCACAAATTCGGCATCCAAGCGCTCAGGCATGTTGGGATCGACTTGGATCGTGCCGCATTGCCATGGCCGGCCCAGCGCATCTTTAAGCGTGTATTCGATCTTCGGTCCGTAGAAAGCGCCCTCGCCCGGCAAATACTCAAAATCGCAGCCGCTGGCTTTCAAGCCTGCGGCCAGAGCGGCTTCGGCTTTGTCCCAGCTTTCTTCGGTTCCGATACGTTTTTCTGGTCGGGTAGACAGCTTATAGATAATGTTTTTGAAGCCAAAATCCGCATAGACCTTTTGCAACAGTGTCGTGAAGGCGATCACTTCGGCTTGAATTTGATCTTCCGTGCAGAAAATATGGCCATCGTCTTGCGTGAAGGCGCGCACGCGCATGATGCCATGCAGGCCGCCGGTGGGCTCGTTGCGGTGACAATTGCCAAATTCGCCGAAGCGCAGAGGCAGATCGCGGTAGCTCTTGATGCCTTGTTTGAAGATCAAGATATGGCCTGGGCAGTTCATTGGCTTGAGCGCGTAATCTCGCTTTTCGCTCTCGGTGACGAACATGTTTTCGCGGTATTTGTCCCAATGGCCGGTTTTCTCCCAGAGACTTTGGTCGAGGATTTGCGGGCCTTTGACTTCTTGGTAGCCGTTGTCTTCGTACACCTTGCGCATGTATTGCTCGACCTGCTGCCACAGTGTCCAGCCCTTGGGATGCCAAAACACGGTGCCGGGGCTGTGCTCGTCGATGTGAAACATATCCAGCTCTTTGCCTAAGCGGCGGTGATCGCGCTTTTCGGCTTCCTCGAGCATCGTGAGGTGCAGCTGCAAATCGTCTTTTGTGGCCCAGGCTGTGCCGTAAATGCGCTGGAGCATTTCATTGCGATGGTCGCCGCGCCAATACGCTCCCGCCACCTTCATGAGCTTGAAGAATTTGAGCTTACCCGTAGAAGGTACGTGCGGGCCACGGCACAAATCTTCAAACGCGCCTTCGCGATACAGGCTCACCTCTTGGCCTTCAGGAATGCTGCCAATGATCTCGGCTTTGTAATGCTCGCCTTGGGCTTTGAAATGGGCAATGGCTTCATCGCGCGGGAGTACGCGGCGCGTGACCTTCTCGTCCTTGTTGGCCAGTTCGGTCATCTTCTTTTCAATCGCGGCCAAATCTTCGGGCGTGAACGGGCGTTTGTAGGAAAAATCGTAGAAGAAGCCGTTTTCAATCACGGGGCCAATCGTGACTTGCGCGTCTGGAAAAAGCTCTTTCACCGCGTAAGCCAGCAAATGCGCTGTGGAATGACGAATCATCTCTAGGCCATCAGCGTCTTTGGCTGTGATGATGGCAAGCCTCGCATCTTGTGCGATGGTGAAGCTCGTATCCACCAAGACATCATTGACCTTGCCGCCAAGCGCTGCTTTGGCCAAGCCAGCGCCAACCGACGCGGCGACATCAAACACCGTCACAGCTTGCTCAAAGCTGCGCTGCGAACCATCTGGTAATGTGATCTGAACCATACGAAAAACATCCTCAAAACAAAAGAGACATAAAAAAAGCGGCTCTGGAAGAAGCCGCTTACTATGAAATTAGTAGCATTCAACGCAACAAGCGCGTCGGCTCCTGCCAGAAATGGCATAAAGAAGCGGTGGTAGTTCGCGGTGTCATAACCATGATTGCCTTTCCCGGTGCTTGTACGTTAAAAAATGAGATTTTATCAGTGCAAACCGCCATGCGCGGTTTTCTCATTTTCGGGGCTGATGAATCCCAAGCCATGGCAGCGCGGACATTCAGTGATCACCGTCTGCTTTTCTACTTCAAAATTTTCATTGATATTTTCGCTTTCGATGCGCAGCTCTCCCGTCGCATGGCAATCTGGGCAGCCTATGCGCTGGAAAACGCCCGTTTTTTCAGTGTCTTGGGTGCTCATGGAATCTCCTGGAGGTCACCGCACTGTAACGCGATTGTTAAAAAAAAGAAACTGCTTTCACACGTCGAGAAGAGATCGCGCACGAATCAACTCCGTGCCTTGGAATTGGCTGAGCAAATAGCGCTCTATCGCCTGCTGGCGCTGTATGGCAGACAATTCTGGCGCAAGAGTCAACTGACGTAACTGTTCGCGCGCACTATTTATGCGCAGCTCCCATTGCTGCCAATCTGCCTGCACAGCGGCTTCGCGCTCGCTGGCTTGCGGGTGCAGCGCAGCTTGAGGGGGGGCTGGAGCGGCGGCCGCGCCCAGCCCCGTTTTGCCGCTTTGCACTTGGGTAAGCAGGTTTGCAAACTGACTTTCCTCTTCTTGATAAAAAGCATACGCCACGTCGGCACCCAGAATTTGGCGACGCACGATTTGCCGCTCACTCAATGCCGCGCCCCAACTCGCACTCTGCTGGGGAATGACCGCATGCTTCCACTCATATTGCTGCAGCTGCACATACCGCACCCAGATCGCCATCACTTGGCTCAGCGCAGGCTCTTTCAAGCTACCCTGCGCGGCTTGTTGCAGCAGAGTTTGGATGCTGGCCAAAGGCATTTCACCAATCAGGCTCAGGTAGTAATCAAAGCGCTGGCGCAGAGCGCGGCTGGGCTGCACACGCCCTTGCGCATTCACACCCCAATCGCCATCGGCTTGCGTGCCTGCGAGAGAAGTTTTGGCGAGGTCGGGGGCAGGTGTTGTGATCGGTGCATCGAGCCAAGGCAATGGCAGGCTCTGCTCAGCGCCCTTGGCGAATGGATTGCTGATACTGGCTTGCTGCCATTGTGTCGTCATTGAGCGCGCGCCCGGCTCAGGCGCTTGTGACTGCGGCCAAAGCACTCGGCCGCCCGACCCGCCCGC
>JANMDE010000303.1:0-3682 GCA_031376105.1 Variovorax sp.
TTGATAAGGGCTATCGGCACTTTTTACTTGAAACGCCGCTGTTCAAAGCGCCTGGCGCGGCTTTCGGTGTCGCTTGCGCCGAAATCTGGCTCAAACTGGAGCAATTTCAAACCAGCGGCAGCTTCAAGGCACGCGGCATGCTCAATCGATTGCTCTCTCACCCGATTCCTACCAGCGGCGTGATTGTGGCCTCTGGCGGCAATGCCGGCATTGCCACAGCTGCTGCTGCCAAGCTGCTGGGCGTGCGTTGCGAAGTGTTTGTACCCACGATTTCATCGCCGGCCAAGCAAGCGCGGCTCAAAGCACTGAACGCAGAGCTCACTGTGGTGGGCAATGCTTACTCTGAGGCATTGGCGGCCTGCTTGGAGCGCCAAAAAGAAACAGGCGCCCTGTTGACGCATGCCTACGATCAACCCGAGGTCGTCGTGGGCGCGGGCACCTTGGCTGCTGAGATTGACCGCCAAGCTGGCGCAGCGCCCGACAGCCTGCTCGTGAGCGTGGGCGGTGGCGGTTTGATCGCGGGCATTGCTTCTTGGTATGCCAACACCCCCACCGGAGTGATTGCATTGGAGCCTGAGCTTGCCCCTACGCTGCATACCTCTCGCGCCGCAGGCGAGCCCGTGGATGTGTCGGTGGGCGGCATTGCCGCAGATGCCCTGGGTGCCACGCGCATTGGCAGTATTGCTTGGCCGATCACGCAGCGGCATGTCAAACAGAGCATTTTGCTCGGTGATGAAGCGATCCGCCAAGCGCAGCTGTGGCTCTGGCAGCATCTTCAAATGGCGGTCGAGCCCGCCGCTGCGCTCGGCTTGGCCGCTTTGCATACGGGCGCTTACAAACCCGCCCAAGACGAAAAAGTCTGTCTCGTGATTTGCGGGGCCAACCTAGACCTGACAACCTTGAAAATTTAGCCGAATTTAATTGAATACAATTGCTATTGAAAAAATAGCAAACTATGTATATTCTATAAGGGCGAAATGACGATTTTCCTTAAGAATCACACTGGCAGCTTACCAGGCACACCACCCACCTTTTGCATCACAGCGGGCTGCCCTTCCACCCAACGGCGTACGCGCTCCGCATCACCCAAACGACTGAGTTTGCCAGCAGAATCCAAAAACACCATGATCAAACGACGGCCAGACACCTTGGCTTGCATGATCAGGCATTGCCCGGCCTCCGTGATGAAGCCCGTTTTCTGCAAACCAATCTCCCATTCTGGATTTCGCACCAGGCGATTGGTGTTGACGTAACTGAGTGTTTTGTTGCCCACATCGACCTGATGCGTCGGTGAGGTAGACAGATCGCGCAGGCTTTTGTCGTTAGAGGCGTAGGCCGTGAGTGTGGCCAAATCTTTGGCGCTGCTCTGATTGCGGCTAGACAAGCCCGTGGGCTCCACATAACGGGTGTCCTGCATGCCCAGCAATTTGGCTTTTGCGTTCATGGCTTGCACAAAGCGGTCTAGGCCGCCGGGATAGCTGCGGCCCAGCGCATGAGCGGCACGGTTTTCGCTACTCATTAGCGCCAGCAGCATCAGCTCGCCGCGTGAGAGCTGCGTGCCTACCTTCAGGCGAGAGCGGCTGCCTTTTTCAGTGTCCACATCAGCATCGGTGATAGCGATGATCTCGTTCATATCGAGCTTGGCTTCGCTCACGATCACACCCGTCATCATCTTTGTGAGTGAGGCAATCGGCAACACAGCATTCTCGTTTTTCTGAAAGAGAATTTCGTTGGTGTCTTGATCGAGCACGTAAGCCACGCTGGATTTCAGATCCAAGGCATCTTGGGTGGCATGCAGACCTGCGAGTTGCCCGTACGAAGGGCGCGGTGGCGCAGCAACCACCACCGGCACGCGGCGCATCACCACCACGCGTTTGCCGTTTTTCACCACCACGACGCGCTGCATCTTCGTAGCGGCTTTCGCTTTACTGGGCTTGCTCGCCTTGGTGGCGCGAGGGGTTTTGGCGGTAGATTTTTGTGTGCTCTTGGCTTGCTTCTTGGTGGCAGCTTCGGCCTGAGGCGCGGGCATCAATACCAGCGCCAGGGCAGCCAGCGCAATTGTCACAAGCCAACGCGCCTTGTTGGGCGCGTTGCGTTGGATACCAGCAGTGAAAAATGTTGCCATGTGCAGATCGGTGCAAGCCCGCGTTTAAGATGCTACGGAAAGTATAGCGGATGCAGAAATTTTGTGCAATATCAAGCACTTGGAAAGATTATTTAAATTTTAGTTGAGAAACTAGTAGTTACCCTAGTCAATGCCATCTGTTTTGGTAGCTTACATCGCCAATCGCTTGATTCTGAATACTTTTTATGATTTAACTCAGCTTGCCCACCAAACATGGGAAAATCAGGGCTTCGGTTTGTGATCGTGCAACCCGCCATCTGCTCCCCACACACAATATGACTGCCTCCTCCCATCCCATGCTCAACGTGGCCGTGCGTGCTGCTCGCGCCGCTGGTGCCATCATCAACCGCGCCGCGCTTGACATTGAATCCGTGCGTATCAAGCAAAAAGAAGTCAATGACTTCGTCACCGAGGTGGATGCAGCGGCAGAGCAAGCCATCATCGAGATCATTCTTGAAGCCTATCCCAATCACGGCATCTTGGCCGAAGAATCGGGCACAAGCCAAGGCAACAAATTCTCTGATCACATCTGGATCATTGACCCCTTAGATGGCACCACCAATTTCATCCACGGCTTTCCTGTGTATTGCGTGAGCATCGCATTGCAGATCAAAGGCAAGGTCGATCATGCCGTGGTGTTTGACCCAACACGCAATGATTTATTTTTCAGCTCTCGCGGGCGCGGTGCTTATCTCAATGACCGCCGCTTGCGCGTCTCCAAACGCGAACGCCTCGAACAATGCCTGATCTCCACCGGTTTCCCCTTCCGCCCCGGCGACAACTTCCCCACCTACATGGCCATGATGAGCGACATCATGACCCGCACCGCAGGCCTACGTCGCCCCGGCGCGGCAGCGCTTGATTTGGCCTACGTGGCCGCAGGCTTCACCGATGGTTTCTTTGAAACAGGCCTCATGCCTTGGGACATGGCCGCTGGCTCCCTGCTCGTGCAAGAGGCTGGCGGTTTGATTGGCAATTTCACCGGCGAAGCAGATTACCTCGAACAAAAAGAATGCCTCGCTGGCAATCCAAAAATCTATGCGCAAATGGTCAGCTTGCTTGGCAAATACAGTAAGTTTGCAACCGCAGGCGAAAAAGCTGGTGTGCGCCAAGCGGGTACGCTCAAAGGCGCAAGCACAGCAAACGCTGATTCTGCCGACGAAGAAGCCCCTCTGTAAATCGCGCAATAGGCTGCCAGCGTGAGCGCTGATCTCTCTCACCACACGCCCATGATGCAGCAATACCTGCATCTGAAAAAAGACTTTCCCGAGACGCTGGTGTTTTACCGCATGGGGGATTTCTACGAAGTCTTCTTTGCGGACGCTGAGAAAGCTGCGCGGCTGCTTGACATCACGCTCACGCAGCGCGGGCAATCCGGCGGGCAGCCGGTCGTCATGGCCGGTGTGCCGTTTCACTCTCTAGACACTTATTTGTCGCGGCTGATCAAGCTGGGTGAATCGGTGGCGATTTGTGAGCAGGTGGGCGAGGTCACAGGCAAAGGGCCTGTGGAGCGAAAAGTCGTGCGCGTCGTCACGCCAGGGACGCTCACTGACACCG
>JANMDE010000270.1:0-4175 GCA_031376105.1 Variovorax sp.
CTTTTGCGTCACTTCTGCGTCTTTTGCGTCCGGTATTGGCTTTAAATACCATCCTTGCCAATTGTACTTACCGAGAGCAACATGTCAGACCCCATCCTCATTGCCAAAAACAAAACCGTCGAATGCTTCTTGCGCCCTGACAAAGCCAATCGCCACGGCCTGATCACTGGAGCGACCGGCACTGGCAAAACGGTCACACTGCAAACCATGGCTGAGGGCTTCAGCCGGATTGGCGTGCCGGTCTTCATGGCCGATGTGAAAGGCGATCTCACAGGCATCTCGCAAGCCGGGACAATTGGCGAAAAACTGGCCAAAGTCCTTGCAGAACGAGCGTTGCCTGCTCCTGAATCTGTAGCATATCCTGTGACGCTCTGGGATGTGTTTGGCAAACAAGGCCATCCTGTGAGAGCCACGGTGAGTGATCTGGGGCCGCTGCTTCTATCGCGAATGCTGAATCTAAACGAGACACAGGCGGGCGTGTTGCAACTGGTCTTCAAAATCGCGGATGACCAAGGCTTGCTGCTGCTTGACATGAAAGATCTGCGCGCCATGTGCCAAAGCGTGGGCGACAACGCGAAAGATTTCACCACAGAATACGGCAACATCTCCGCCGCCTCCATTGGCGCGATCCAGCGTGGGCTCATGCAGATTGAAGAGCAAGGCGGTGATGTGTTCTTCGGCGAGCCCATGCTCAACATTGCTGATTTCATGCAAACCGACGCCGAAGGCAAAGGCATCATCAACATCCTCGCCGCAGACAAACTGCTCACCGCCCCACGCCTGTATGCAACTTTTCTCCTCTGGCTGCTCAGCGAGCTCTTTGAAACCCTCCCCGAAGTGGGCGACATTGACAAACCAAAACTCGTGTTCTTCTTTGACGAAGCGCATTTGCTGTTTACCGATGCTCCCAAGCCGCTGCTAGAGCGCATCGAGCTGGTCGTGCGCCTCGTGCGCTCCAAAGGCGTGGGCGTGTATTTCGTCACGCAAAATCCGCTAGACATCCCCGACAGCGTGCTCGCCCAGCTGGGCAACCGCGTGCAACATGCCCTACGCGCCTTCACACCGCGTGATCAAAAAGCCGTCAAGGCCACGGCTGAGACGATGCGCCAAAACCCCAGCCTTGACATTGAAACCGCCATCACCGAGCTGGCTGTAGGCGAAGCCCTGATCAGCTTCCTGGATGAAAAAGGCCGCCCCGGCATCACCGAGCGCGTGTATGTGCTGCCGCCCGGCAGCCAAATCGGCATCATCAGCCCCGAGCAGCGCCAGACGCTCATCAAAGATTCCATCGTGGCTGGTGTCTATGAAAAAACCATCGACCGCGACTCTGCCTACGAAAAAATCAAAGGCCGTACCGAAGCCAAAATGCCCAGCGATGCCGAAGCGGTGCAAAAAGGCAAGGAGATTGCCAAGGAAGCTGGCAAAGAAGCCCAAGACGCTGCTGGCGAGGAAGCCTCAGGCGGCTGGCTCGGCGGCCTAGGCAACATCTTAGGCGGTGGCCAAAAGCGCACACGCGCCAGCGCAGGCGAACAAATGGTCAAATCTGCAGCCAGCGCCATCGGCCGCGAAGTCGGCCGACAAATCATTCGCGGTGTCTTGGGCAGTATCTTGGGTGGCCGCCGGTGAGTTCAAAATTAATAGCAAACTATCCATATTCTATAGGGGCGATTGGCTAAAAACGTCCTGCATTTTTTTCTACAAGCATCCTCTAGAGTGAACCGATCAACCGGCGTATCTCACCGCATGGATAATCCCCTCCCATGATCAGATTGTTTGTTGGCCTGGGCAACCCAGGCGCGGAATACGAGGCCACGCGGCATAACGCGGGGTTTTGGTTTATTGACGAGCTGGCTCGCCAGTGGAAATGCAGCCTCTCGATGGACAAGGCTTACCACGGTCTTGTGGCGCGCACCTCGCAGGGCGGGCAAAACATCTGGCTTTTGCAGCCGCAGACGTTTATGAACCTGTCGGGCAAATCTGTGGGTGCGCTGGCGCGATTCTTCAAAATCAAGCCGGAAGAGATTTTGGTGGCCTACGACGAGTTAGATATCGTGCCGGGCGAGGCAAAAATCAAGCAAGGCGGTAGCTCCACACACAATGGCCTGCGCAGCATTTCTGAGCTGGTGGGCGCGGATTATTGGCGGCTGCGGATTGGCATTGGGCATCCGGGCGTGAAATCTGAAGTGCTCTCGTGGGTGTTAAAAAAGCCCATGCTTGAGCAACGCAGCTTGATTGACGACACCATTGCGCGCAGCCTGAAAGCGGTGCCGCATTTTTTGGCGGGCGAAATCGACAAAGCCACGCAGATCGTGCACACCGCCAAACCACCGCGCCCAAAACCGCCACGCCAAATTCCGCCGCCTGTGCCTGCGCCTGCTGCCCCATTGCCACTATCAAAAGATGAGCAAACTACGTAGATTCTATAGGGGCGAATAGCCTAAAACACCTAAAAAACCTGATGAGGAGACTGTATCTTGGACTTTCTTTACCCTGTGCTAGCCACCGTGTTGGCCTATCTGATTGGCTCGCTCAGCTTTGCCGTGATCGTGAGCAAAGCGTTTGGCCTGAGTGACCCGCGCACCTATGGCAGCAAAAACCCGGGGGCCACGAATGTGCTGCGCTCGGGCTCAAAGAAGGCCGCCATCATCACGCTGATTCTCGATGCGCTGAAAGGCTATCTGCCGGTGATCCTCGTGCAGCTTTTCGGCAAAGAATTTGGCTTGGGCGACGGCACATTGGCGATGGTGGCTCTGGCTGCATTTTTGGGCCATGTCTTCCCTTTGTTCTTCAAATTCAAGGGCGGCAAAGGCGTGGCAACGGCCGCAGGCGTGATCTTTGGCATCGATTGGTTGCTCGGTCTGGCGGTGCTGGCCACGTTTGCCATCCTGTTGTTTTTCCTCCGCTGGGTGTCGTTTGCATCCATCGCAGCCGCAGCTTTTGCGCCATTTTTCTATCTGCTCGGCGACCGTGGACCGTGGTATGCCTCTAAAACCGTGTTGTTTTCCATCTTCATTATGGCGCTGATCTTGGCCGTCCGCCACAAAGACAACATCAACCGACTGCTGGCAGGCAAAGAACCTAAGTTGGGTGAGAAAAAATAAGAAAAAAAGGCCAATCGCCCTTACATTATCTCAATAGTATGCTATTCAATCAATAGCATTAATAACGCCGCTCGAGCACCATCAAGTCGCTGTTGCGGTTCATGGTGAAGCGGCTGAGAAACGAGTTGCCCAGCAGCGCAAACGGCATATTGGGGCCCACCACCGCCTCCACGTCGAAAATCTCCACGTCGCCCACACGCACTGAATTGAGCTTCACGCGCCAAGCCAGTACCGAGCCATTGGCGGTGTTCATGCGCACCGGCGTGCCCTGCTGCAAATAATCAATGCCCATGCGCTGCGCATCGCTGATGCCAATGGCCACCGTCGTCGCCCCCGTGTCCACCATGAATTGAATCGCGCGCCCATTGATGCTGCCATTGGCCATGAAATGGCCGCCCGAGCCCATCGGCAGAATAATTTTGTTCGCTGCCGCAGCGCCCGCCGCGCTGCCTTGGCTCACCGGCGCTTCGCCCACACGCAGACTGGCACGCTTGCCGGCAATCTCCAAGATCGCTTGATCGCCCGAGACGCTGATCAGTTTGACGCCAGATTGCGTCTCGCCTGCTGAGAGTATTTTGGGAGGCGCGCCATCAATCACCACCAGCGCTTTGCTACCCAACACCCCCGTTAGCGCCACATTTTGGGCGTTTGCCGTGATAGAACCAGCAAAGAGCGCTATCAAAAACAGCGTTTCTATCCAGCGGGGAGCAGACGGGGGCTGTGTGCGGTACATGGCTTCATTGTGCCGCTTTTTGTGAGGAAGAGGCGCAGAGCCTCTGGCGATACGGGTTAAAATGCGAAGTTACCGATTTCACGCGCAGCGGCTCTTATAGAGCCAGAGGCGTTTGAGTTTAGAGACCCGCGCGGGTGGCGAAATTGGTAGACGCACCAGGTTTAGGTCCTGACGGTGGCAACACTGTGGGGGTTCGAGTCCCCCCCCGCGCACCAGAATTTTTGTTTTAAAGAAGAGACCCACCATGGCCGTCGCCGTTGAAACCCTAGAGAAACTTGAGCGCAAGATGATCTTGCAGCTTCCCGTGGCTACCATTCAAACCGAAGTGGAGTCGCGTTTGC
>JANMDE010000271.1:0-6710 GCA_031376105.1 Variovorax sp.
CTTTTTTTAGAGTAAATTCCGTTCTGGAGACAAACATGACCGATACCACTATCCTCTACGAGGAGCGCCAAGCCAGCGGCGCAAAACTAGCGCTCATCACGCTCAACCGCCCCGCTGCGCTCAACAGCTTCACGCCAACCATGCACGAGGCGCTAAGAGCTGCGCTCGCGCTGGCCAGTGCGAATGCGCAGGTGCGAGCCTGCGTCATCACTGGCGCAGGGCGAGGCTTCTGTGCAGGCGCGGATTTGAGCAGTTTTGATTTCACGCCCGGCCCCGGCTTGAAAGAGCGCGGCAACCCCGGCCCCGTGATTGACGCACAGTTCAACCCCACCGCCCGCGCCGTTATGAATCTGCGCATGCCCACGATTTGCGCTGTGAATGGCGTAGCCGCTGGCGCAGGCGCGTCGTTGGTGATGAGTTGCGACATGGCCATTGCCTCCCCACAAGCCAGTTTCATCCAAGCCTTCAGCAAGATCGGCTTGATCCCCGATGCAGGAGGCTCTTGGCTTCTGCCTCAGCGCTTAGGTTTAGCTCGCGCCATAGGCCTGGCGTTCACTGGGGACAAGCTGTCCGCAGCGCAAGCCAAAGAGATCGGCATGATTTGGGATATGCAAGACGATCCGCTGGTTGCCGCGCTCGCCATGGCAGAAAAACTCGCGCAAATGCCCACCCAAGCCTTGGTCACCACACGGCATTTGCTGCGCAACGCGCATACGAGAAGCTTCGATCAACAGCTCGATGCCGAGCGCGATGCGCAAACTGCAATGGGCATGACGGATGACTACATCGAAGGCGTGCAAGCCTTTCTGCAAAAGCGTCCGGCTCAGTTCACAGGGCAATAAGCATGACTCCCGAGAAATTAGCACACGCTGTGGGCGAGCAGATGTTTGCCAGCGACGTGGCCTCGCGCGAAACCATGGGCATGACGCTGCTTGAATGCCAACCCGGTTACGCTCGAATGAGCATGCCAGTGCGTGAGCTGCATTTGAATGGTCACAAAATTTGCCATGGCGGCTTCATCTTCACTCTGGCAGACTCCACCTTTGCCTTTGCCTGCAATTCGCATAACAAAATAGCGGTGGCAGCGGGTTGCAGCATCGAATTCCTCAAACCCGGCCAACTCGGCGATGTGCTGACCTGCGAGGGCATTGAGCAAACACTCTCTGGCCGCCATGGTATCTATGACATGAAGGTCAGCAATCAGCATGGCGACATCATTGCCATGTTTCGCGGTAAATCTACGCAAATCCAAGGAACGGTGCTTACTTCGGTTTAATTCGTACGCTATATATTTAATAGCAAACTATGCACAACATATATGGGGCAGAGGCCAAAAATGCTTAAAGAAACTTCCTTTTCACTCGAATCTATTGAAAAAGCACCACTACACGAGTTGCGCGCCCTGCAGCTTAAGCGCCTGCAGTCCACGCTTGCCCACGCGTACGCGAATTCACCCGTGTATCGCGTGAAATGGGATGAGGCTGGCGTAAAGCCTAGTGGCGTGCAGACGCTCGCTGATCTCGCCAAATTCCCGTTCACTACGAAGAAAGATTTGCGCGACGCCTATCCGTTTGGCATGTTTGCCGTGGCGCGAGAAAACATCGTTCGTATTCATGCCAGCAGCGGCACCACAGGCAAACCTACCGTGGTCGGTTATACGCAAAACGACATTGATATGTGGTCGAATTTAGTGGCCCGCTCCATCCGCGCTGCAGGTGCCAAGCCAGGCGACATGGTGCATGTGAGCTATGGCTACGGCCTGTTCACGGGCGGTTTGGGCGCACATTACGGTGCTGAAAAACTTGGGTTGACCGTGGTGCCTTTCGGCGGCGGACAGACGGAGCGGCAAGTGCAACTGATCATGGATTTCAAGCCCGCGATCATCATGGTCACGCCGAGCTACATGCTCGCGATTGCCGATGAGATGCAGCGCCAGGGCATTGATCCGCGAAGCACATCCTTGCGCATCGGCATCTTCGGCGCAGAGCCATGGACGAACGAAATGCGCACCAGTATCGAAGCACGGCTCAACATTCAAGCCGTAGATATTTATGGCCTCTCAGAAGTGATGGGCCCCGGCGTAGCCAGCGAATGCGCGGAGACCCAAGACGGCCCCACCATCTGGGAAGATCATTTCTACCCCGAAATCATTGATCCCGACACAGGCGAAGTCTTGCCAGACGGCGAATTCGGCGAGCTTGTCTTCACCAGCCTCACCAAAGAAGCCCTGCCCATCATCCGCTACCGAACGAGAGATTTGACGCGCCTGCTCCCCGGCACCGCCCGCACCATGCGCCGCATGGAAAAAATCACGGGCCGCAGTGACGACATGATGATCGTTCGCGGTGTCAACGTGTTTCCTTCGCAAATCGAAGAGCTAATCTTGAAGCAAAAGGCCCTTGCGCCCCACTACCAATGTATTTTGAGCAGGCAAGGCCCGCTCGATGCACTCACCGTGGCGGTCGAAACCCAACCAGGCCTAGCGATCGATTCAGAAGCAGCCCGCGCAGCATCGGCATCGCTTTCTTATGATATCAAGACCTATATCGGCACATCAGCCATCATTGAGTTGCGCGCAGAAGGTGGTGTAGAGCGCAGCATCGGCAAGGCTAAACGGGTGGTGGATTTGCGGAAAAAATGAGATCAAACTTTTGGACGCGAGGGGCGCGAAAGTTGCGCGAAACGAAATACCAAAAACAGAAAATGAATTGTCTTTTTACGACGTTCACGCCCGACAATTTGAAATTGAACTCTTCTTGAAATTGAAGCATTAAGCTTGATGCAGCGGCAGACGCACGCCCACATCGAGCCCGAGGATTTGACCCTGGGCTAGCCGGTTATCCAACGCGATGTCGCCGCCGAGTGCGCTGGCAATCTCTGCGCAGATTGCTAAACCAAGCCCCGAGCCGGGTTGCATGCGACCTGCGGAAAAGGGTTGGAACAGGCGCTGGCGCAGCTCCTCGTCGATGCCGGCGCCACTGTCGGCAATCACGAGTTGAGCGTGCACCTCATCAACCGTGAGATGCACGCTCAATGAGCTGCCTTTGGGGCTGTGTTTGATGGCGTTGTGCAGCAGGTTGCGCACCAGTTCGCGCAGCATCCAGTCGTGGGCTAGCACGGTGGCAGTTTGCGCTTGAAGCTCAAACTCCAAGTCTTTGTCGGCGATCAGCGGCGCAAGATCCAGAGCCACTTCGCGCAACACCGTGCTCCAATCCAGCACTGCGCTAGTGGGCTGTTGGCGCAGTTGCTCCACTTTGGCTAGCGAAAGCATTTGATTGGCCAGCTCGGCAGCGCGATCTACCGTTTGGCCAATTTCCTGCAAGGCTTGAAGCGGCGGTGCATCGCCACGCAGCGCGGATTGAGTTTGTGTTTTCAACACAGCCAGCGGTGTACGCAGCTGATGTGCGGCATCGCGTACGAAGCGTTTTTGGTGTTGCAGCAGATGATCCAAGCGCGCCATGAGCTGGTTGTTAGCTTGTAGCAAGGGCTGCAATTCGCGCGGCGCATGTGCTGCATCGACTGGGCTGAGATCGTTGTCTGCCCGGGAGGCGATCTCCTGGCTCACCTGCCTCAAAGGGCGCACAGCACTCTGCACCACCCAAATCACCACCGCTGCAATCACGCTCAGCAGTATTGCTTGCCGCCACAATGTGCTCACTAAAATCTCGCGTGCCAGCGACTCGCGCAGCTCTAAAGTTTCAGCGACCTGAATCGTTGCCATACCTGAGCCACCTTCGCCCGACACCGGTTGCAGCAAGACCGCCACACGAACCGGTGCATCATCCACCGTGTCATCATAAAAATCGACCAATGCCGCATAGCGCGGCTGATCTGCAATGCGTCCCTTCCACAGCTTGAGAGACTCAAAGCCCGAAACCAGTTCGCCAGAGAAACCCGTCACGCGGTAAAACATGCGGCTTCGGTTGTCTGCTTCAAATGCTTCGAGGGCGGCATAGGGCACACGCGGCACCAGAAGCAGGCTATCCGCTGTGCCCTGCACATCCAGCTGCTCGGCAATCGTCTTAGCGGAGGCGAGCAAGGTGCGATCGTAGGCGGTGTTGGCAGCTTTTAGACTTTGGCCATACAAGATTACGCTGTCGATTAACACAAACAGCATCACGGGCAGCAAAATGCCCCAGAGCAAGCGGCGGCGCAAAGAAAGTGTCCTCATCCGGCTTTGAGCAAATAGCCCAACCCACGCAGCGTGATCAATTTGAGCCCCGTGGCTTGCAATTTTTTGCGCAATCGGTAGGCCAACACTTCGACCGCATCGGCTTGCACCTCAGCCGCGTCGGCAAAGATGCGCTCCAGCAACCTCTCTTTCGGCACCGCTTGCCCCAAGCGCTCATACAAAGGCAGCAGCATCGCCGTCTCGCGCGGACTCAGCTCCAGTGGACGATCTTCAAAGGAAAACGATTTGCTATTTATTTCATAGCGTATTGCACAGTCTTTATTAGGCCTGATCGCTGATTTTTCTTGAAAAGTTGCGTCCGACGCCGTACTTCGATGCTGCGCTCGCACCAAGGCGCGCACGCGCGCTTCGAGCTCATCCAAATCAAAAGGCTTGGGCAGATAATCGTCTGCGCCTGAATTCAATCCCAAAATACGATCCCCCACCGTGCCTCGCGCTGTCAGGATCAAAACTGGGGTCGTCAAGCCGGCTTGGCGCGCATCACTCAAGACCTGCAAGCCATCGCGCCCCGGCAAGCTGAGGTCCAGCAACACCACATCCAGCGTGAGTTTGTGCCAAATCTCCAGCGCTGCCTCGCCGTCAGCGCAACATTGCACCAGCCAGCCCAAGCGCTTGAACGAGCGTTCTAGGGCGGTGCGCATGGCGAGGTCATCTTCAATCAAGAGCAATTTCATGGTGATGCCCGCATTTTCCCTGATCCGCAGTGACAGCCAACTGACAGTCACGCCGCACAAGATACCCATCTGTGCTTCATTCTCATCCAGGAGTCCGTATGCGTCGCGATCAATTCATTCAGTCCCTTCTTGCTGCCTGCGCAGCGTCGAGCGCATTGCCGCTGCTTGCACAAACCGGACCTACAATCAAAATGATGATCCCGGCCAACCCCGGTGGTGGCTGGGACAGCACGGGACGGGCGCTGGGGGCGGCGCTGACTGAAGCGCGTTTGGCGCTGGCAGTTCAGTACGAGAACAAAGGCGGTGCAGCTGGCGCGATTGGTTTGGCGCAGTTCTTGACGGCTAGCAAGGGCGATCCAAACGCCTTGATCATGATGGGGGCCGTGATGCTGGGCGGCTTGATCACATCTAAAGCGCCCATCAGTATCACACAGTGCACGCCGATCGCTCGCTTGACTAGCGAGTACAACGTCTTTGTGGTGCCAAGCAATTCCCCATTTAAGACGATGAAAGACATCACCGATGCGATGAAGAAAGACATCGGCAGCGTGAAGTTTGGCGGCGGCTCGAGAGGCTCCACAGAACACATCGCGGCCTGCATGATGGCACGCGCGGTAGGCCTAGACCCAAAGAAGGTCAATTACGTACCGTTCCGCGGTGGTGGCGAAGCCATTGGAGCAATCCTCGGCGGAAACATCAGCGTGGGTGGTAGCGGCTACAGTGAATTTGCCGAGCAAATTCAAGCTGGCAAGATGCGTGCGCTCGGCGTCACCAGCGAAAAACGCATCAAGGGAATCAACGTCCCCACCCTGAAAGAACAGGGGATTAGTGTCACCCTAGGCAACTGGCGTGGCGTCTATGCCGCACCGGGCATTAGCGCTGATCAACAGGCCAGTCTTGTTGCCCTGATTGGCGCTGCCGCCAAGTCGCCGGCATGGCAGAGCGCGATGGCCAAAAATGGATGGACGCCAGCCTACATGTCGGGCAAGGAATACGCAGACTTTGTCGACTACGAGTTCACCAGTCTGCGCGCCATCATGTATTTGTCCGGCATGCTGTAAGCCCAATCCTAGCGTTTTCCCTCATCTGGAATGCCCGAAGCCGCCAGTCATTTGACAGGTTTCAGGCGCACCATTGCCCTTATTCTGATTTACCTTGGCGACTCTCATGCGTCGTAGTGCAATTTTGAAATCCCTTTTGGCTGCCGCTGTAGCGGGCAGCCTTCCTGGTATCGCCAGCGCTTCAACCACCCTCAAGATGATGATCCCAGCCAACCCAGGCGGCGGCTGGGATGGCACGGGACGTTCTTTGGGCAAGGCCTTGACTGAAGCTAAGGTCTTTGATGCGGTGCAGTTTGAAAACAAAGGCGGCGCAGCGGGCGCGATTGGTTTGGCGCAATATGTCAATAGCGCCAAGGGCGACCCTAATTCTTTGATCATGATGGGTGCCGTGATGCTGGGCGGCATCATCACCGGCAAGCCACCCGTGAACATCACGCAATGCACACCGATTGCTCGGCTCACGAGTGAATTCAACGTGTTTGTCGTGCCCGCCAATTCGCCTTTCAAGAATATGAAAGACGTGGCTGAAGCCATGAAGAAAGACCCAGGCAGCGTGAAGGTCGGTGGCGGCTCGCGTGGCTCTACCGAACACATTGCAGCCAGCATGATGGCGCGTGCGATTGGTGTCGATCCGAAGAAGGTCAACTATGTGCCCTTCCGTGGCGGAGGTGAGGCAGTGGCGGCCATCATCGGCGGCAATGTGAGCATGGGTGGCTCGGGCTACAGCGAATTTGCTGAGCACATCAAATCCGGCAAGATGCGCACCATTGGCGTGACAAGCGA
>JANMDE010000353.1:0-4889 GCA_031376105.1 Variovorax sp.
ACGCCTTGCCCTGTGCGGGCGTGAAACCATCGGTTTTGAGCGCATACATCACGCCAAACACATCGCCAAATTCATCGTTAAAAAACGGCCCCACCACGCCCGGCGGCAGTGTGCCGCGCATATCGCCCACCTTTTTGCGCACGCTGTACCAAATTTGTGGCACATCTTTGGGCGGCCCGTTGTCTTTCACCTGGAAAATAATCAAAGCCTCGCCCGGCTTCGCATACGAGCGAATCTTGTCGGCCAGCGGCACTTCCTGCAGCGTCTTCTCAATCTTATCGAGCACCTGCTCGCTCACCTGCTGTGCCGAGGCACCCGGATAAAACACACGAAACGCCATGATGCGAAAGGTAAACGGCGGATCTTCATCTTGGCCCAGCTGAAAATAGCTGGCAAAGCCGAGCAGCATCAACACGACCATGAGATAGCGCGTGAGCGCGGGGTGGTCAATCGCCCATTTAGACAGATTGAATTTAGAAGATGGCTGCTCGGCAGCTGATGCAGGCGCGCTCATGTCTGGCTCACTTCGCAGCAGGTGTGTTGGCCGCATCTGCTACTGATTTAGTAGCGCTCTGTGTCGATTTTATAGGGGCAGGAGCCCCTTTTTCCTGAAAGATGGTGACTTTCAAGCCCGGCGAGAGCACATGAATACCCGCGCTCACCACCACATCCCCCGTGCTGATGCCCGAAGCGATCACCGCTTCATTGCCATCGGCTGTGGCCACTTGTACATTGGTTGGCTTGACCGTCATGGAAGCTTTATCGAGCAGCCACACTTGCGATGCGCCCTGCGCACTTTGCATCAAAGCGCTGGTGGGCAACTTGATGGCCTGCACGCCTGCCAGCGTATTGCTCGGCAGCACATACACCGTAGCACCCAGCGGCGCATTCACGCTGGCTTCAAGCGCCATCTTAGCTTGGTAAGTGCGCGTCAGTGGGTCGGCGCTGGCGGCCAGCTCACGGATTTTGCCGCTCAGCTCGGTGGCGGCGGCATCGCCTGTCCAGCGGCGCGCTTTGGCGTTGGAGCCCACAGCCACGCTGGCGATTTTGTCTTCCGGCACACTAAACACCACATCACGCGGCCCGTCTTGTGCAATGCGCACCACCGGGCTGCCCGCTGACACCACCTGCCCGACTTCCGCGTCCACCGCTGTGACGATGCCCGAAATATCCGCCACCAAATTGGCATAACCCACTTGATTGCCTACATTGGCCAGCTGCGCCTGCGCTTGGCTCACCTGGGCGTCTGCCGCCTTCAACACCGCGTCACGCCGCTCCAGCTCGGCGCCGCTGATGAAATTTTGCTCTTTCAGGCTTTGAAAGCGCTTGAAATCAGCTGCTGCCAAATCGCGATTGGTGGCTGCTGCCGCCAAGGCCGCGCGCGCGCCGTCGACGGCGAGCTTGTAGTCTTGGGGATCGAGTTGCGCCAATATCTGCCCCACCTTCACACGCTGGCCTACTTCTGCTTGGCGCTTGATGATTTTGCCGGCCACCCGAAAGCCCAACCGCGACTCCACCCGCACCCGCACCTCACCCGAATATTCATTGCTCGCCAGCAAGCCGCTTGCGCCCACGGTCATCACTTTCACCGCGCGGATCGGCTCGGGTGCAGGCGCTGGTTTGGAGCAGGCTGTCAACAGAGCCACTGCCGCAATGGTTGCGCCAAGTGCTATCTTTTGGGGAGCATACTTCGCAATGAATATAAGGGCAGAAGGCTGTTTTGACATGATAATCTAAGAGGTAATAACGAGCCACTGGTGCGGCATCGCAACAAACATCTTCAGCTTTTGGCTGAAATTTGCGCCATCAATTAAATTAATGACTGACCGGTTAGTAATCTACACCAAGCTTTATGATCTGTCAAGCCTCTGGGTTTAGCATTCATACGCAGACCCCCTTTGCAACGCGCCCATCTTTTCCATATTTCTCTGCTCCTTTCCATGCCCGCTCATTCGATCAATCCCGTGGTATCCCGCCACCTGTTTTGCAAGGCGCTCACGCTCCTCTTGCTGTGCATCCCGCTCCATCCTGTGCATGCGCAAACTGTCTTGCCCGATGAGGCCTGCTTGCTGGCCGCCTTGAAAAGCGCAGCGCACGACGTGACCGTGGGGCAATTGCGGCAAGACTGCAGCCCCAGCGCGGCGCGCCCAGTGCCCCAGACGGCACCGACAGAGGCGCAGGCCAGCACGCAAACGAAGCCGATGCCCGAAGAGCGCAAGCCCTTGTCAGGAGAGCATTCGCTGATCAATGACCGAATTCGCTCAGAATTGCTTGCCATCAACCAGCCATTTGCCCTGCTGCCGCATCGACCCAATTATTTGCTGCCGCTGTCGCATCAAAAGCGCGATCCTGCCAGCGCGGCCACCGCTGGCGCTTACAAAGCGACGGAAGCACAATTCCAAATGAGCTTCAAGATTCCGCTCACAGAGCCGCTATGGAATGATCAAATCTTGCCCTTTTTCGCCTACACGGGGCGAGCTTGGTGGCAGGTGTACGACGGCGAGCGATCCAGACCGTTTCGTGAATACAACCACGAGCCAGAGCTGATGGTGGCCATGCCTGTATCAGGTGCGCAAGCCTTTGGATGGAAACTCAGGCTGGTCACGCTGGGTTTTAACCATCAATCCAATGGCCGCTCAGCGCCGCAATCGCGCAGCTGGAATCGCTTGGTGGGCGAGCTGCATGCTGACCACGGCACCGCGTACTGGTCGTCACTGAAGCTGTGGAAACGATTGCCCGAAAAAGCCAAGCTGTTGCCCACAGACAGCGATGGCGATGACAACCCCGACATCAGCCGTTATTTGGGAAATTTTGAATTCAAGCTCGGCTGGGTTCAACCCAAAGGCCATCAGCTGACCCTGACCACGCGAAAAAGCCTGAACGAAGGCGGCAAAGGCGCGCTTCAGATCGACTGGAGTCACCCCATTTCCAGCACGCCCGCGCTGCGCTGGTATGTTCAAGGTGTCAAAGGCTATGGCGACGGCTTGATTGATTACAACCAAAAAATCAACCGCTTTGGTGTCGGCATCATGCTCAACGATTGGTTTTGAAAGCGCTCGCCATCAAGGCGTGACCTGCGCCTTCATCCAATCGGGCAACGCCGACGCTTTGTTCAAAGGAAAATTCACCCAAATCGTGGTCGCGCCACCCGCTGCGTAAATCACGTCTGGCTCGTCCGCACGCTCCATTGTGGCCCAAGTTTCAAAGGTGGTGCGCTGCGGGTCGCTGGCATACATCTTGATGAGCACATCGCCCGGATACACAAGCTGCTTGTAGAAATTGCAAAAGGCATTCACGATCACCGGCCCTTCGCCCTGCGGGTCAGGCTGGCAGCCAATCGAGCGCATCCACTCGATGCGCACCGTCTCCAGATACCGGAAGTAAAGCGTATTGTTCACATGCCCCATGGCATCCATATCGCCCCAGCGCATCGTGATGCGCATCTCGTAGACCAGTTTCTTGAGTTCAGGAATCGTGTATTTCATGGGTGTGATTATCGCCATGCCAAAAACGGTATTTTTGCTATGCGAAAACACATTGCAAAAAATCGAGCCAGGGTCAGTCATTGGCAAGGAAATCAGCCAAAATCAAGCCTCTGTGCTCCCCAGCCATGCCGCTCAGGCAACTGGCGGCGCGTTAACAACCATTCCAAGCCCGAGACACGTTATGCCGAACACCGCGCAGCCCACCATCATCTACACGCTCACCGACGAAGCTCCGCTGCTGGCCACAGCCGCTTTTCTGCCGATTATTCGCAGGTTTGCAGCACCAGCGGGCTTGAAAATTGACACGGCCGACATTTCCGTGGCGGCTCGCGTGCTCTCACAGTTTCCTGAGTATTTGAAAGAAGAGCAACGCCTGCCCGACACGCTGGCCGATCTGGGCAAGCTCACCTTGCGCGCTGATGCCAACATCATCAAGCTGCCCAACATCAGCGCCTCTGTGGCTCAGCTCAAAGATTGCATCAAAGAGCTGCAAGGCCAAGGCTTTGCGATTCCCGCGTACCCAGAGGACCCAAAGAGCGACGAGGAAAAATCCATTCGGCTGCGTTACGGCAAATGCATCGGCAGCGCGGTCAACCCTGTGCTGCGCGAAGGCAACTCGGACCGCCGTGCGCCCAAAGCAGTCAAAGAATTTGCTCGCAAAAACCCCCACAGTATGGCCGAGTGGAGCCAAGCCTCGCGCTCGCATGTCTCGCACATGCATGACGGTGATTTTTACCATGGCGAAAAATCCATCACGCTCGATCGTGCCCGAGATGTGAAGATGGAACTCATCACCAAGAGCGGCAAAACCATTGTGCTGAAAGCCAAAGTCTCGTTGCTGGACCGTGAGGTGGTTGACAGTATGTACATGAGCAAGAAAGCCCTGCTCGAGTTTTACGAAAAAGAAATTGAAGATGCGCGTAAGACGGGCGTGCTCTTCTCGCTGCACGTCAAAGCCACGATGATGAAGGTGTCGCATCCCATTGTGTTTGGTCACTGCGTGCGGATTTTTTACAAAGACGCGTTTGCCAAGCATGCCAAACTGTTTGACGAGCTGGGCATCAACGTCAACAACGGCATGGTCGATCTTTACAACAAGATCGCCACACTGCCGCAAAGCAAGCAAGACGAGATCAAGCGCGATTTGCATGCCTGCCACGAAGGCCGCCCGGCTCTGGCCATGGTCGATTCCGCCAAGGGCATCACCAATTTCCATTCGCCGAATGACGTGATCGTGGATGCTTCGATGCCTGCCATGATTCGCAATGGCGGCATGATGTGGGATGCCAATGGCCGCTTGAAAGAAGTCAAGGCCGTGATGCCTGAATCCACCTTTGCGCGCATCTACCAAGAGATCATCAATTTCTGCAAATGGCACGGCGCGTTTGACCCGAAAACCATGGG
>JANMDE010000362.1:0-6932 GCA_031376105.1 Variovorax sp.
CCGCCTTGCAAACCCAGATTCGCCAGCTTTTCAGCAGCGATGCCGCCTTGGCAAGCTTGGTGGAGTTTGCCAGCAGCGCTGAGATTCGCAGCATCTCGCTCAAGATGTTTGACCGCAGCTTCGCCGTGACGTATTGGCTGCAAGCGGTGGCACTTGCGATCGGTTTGTTTGGCATTGCCACGAGCTTTTCAGCACAGGTGCTGGCGCGGCGTAAAGAATTTGGCCTGCTGGCGCATCTGGGGCTCACACGATCACAGATTCTTCGCGTGGTCGCCCTTGAAGGCGCTGCTTGGACTGCGATTGGTTCGATAGCAGGCTGCGTGCTCGGGCTGCTGGTGTCGCTCGTATTGATTCATGTGGTGAACCCGCAGAGTTTCCGCTGGACGATGGACATGAGCGTGCCTTGGCTGCGCTTAGGCTTATTGGCAGCTGCCGTGATGATAGCGGGCACGCTCACGGCTTGGCTTGCAGGCCGCGCCGCTGCGTCGCGCGATGCCGTTTTGGCTGTGAAGGAAGATTGGTGATGCTGCGCCGCGCTGCCTTGAAAATGCCCGGTTTAGCAATGCGTGCTTTGACCCTGCCCGCCCTGCTCGGCTCCGCGGCTTTGACCGGGCGCGATGCCCTCGCCTTGCCCGCCAAGGCGTTGAGCTTCCCACGTGACCATGGCGCACACCCTGAATTTCGCACCGAATGGTGGTATCTCACAGGCTACGCTGACGCAGGCACGGCTGCGCAGCCGCGCCTGATCGGTTTTCAAATCACTTTTTTCAGATCACGTATCGAAGCAGCGCAAGCCCTGCAATCGCGCTTCGCTGCCAAGCAACTGCTGTTCGCGCACGCCGCCTTCACCGACATCAGCGCGCAAAAGCATTGGCATGACCAACGCATCGCCCGCTCAGGCTTTGGCATCGCCCAAACCAGCGACATCACCACTGATGTAAAGCTGCGCGATTGGACGTTAAAGCGCAATGCAGAAGGCATCTATTCCAGCCGCATCACAGCCCGAGATTTCTCGCTCCAGCTGCAATTCACGCCCGCGCAGCCTCTGCTGCTGCAGGGCCAGCAAGGCCTGTCGCGCAAAGGCCCGGAAGAAAGCCAAGCAAGCTATTACTACAGCCAACCGCAAATGCGCGCGAGCGGCAGCATCACGTACAGCGGCAAAGCCCTGCCAATGAACCAAGGCACAGCATGGCTCGATCACGAATGGAGCGATGAGATTCTTCACCCCGAAGCCGTGGGCTGGGATTGGATTGGCATGAATCTGGAGGATGGCAGCAGCCTCACAGCATTTCAACTTCGCCGCGCCGATGGCTCGGCCTTGTGGGCAGGCGGCAGCTTTCGTGATGCAAGCACCACAAGCATTTTCTCCCCGCAGAACGTTCGCTTCACAGGGAGCCACATCTGGCAAAGCCCCACCAGCGGCGCTCGCTACCCTTTGTATTGGCAAGTAGCCACCTCACGCGGCAATTTCACCGTTCGCGCTTTGATGAATTCACAAGAGCTGGACAGCCGCAGCTCGACAGGCACTGTGTATTGGGAAGGCTTGGCAGATCTTCTGGATGCGCAAGGCAAACGCGTGGGGCGCGGTTATCTTGAGATGACAGGCTATGCTGGTAAGCTACAAATATAATAGCGAACAACCTATATCGTATAACGGCTGACCGTCGATTACTGCGAAATTACCCGAGAAGCTTCAATCTGATGCTCAAAATAACGTTGAAAGCTAAACGCAATGCTCGCCATCAACACCGCAGCGCCAATCATCAGGGCCAACACGATCGCGCCCACCGTGAGCCAATTTGTTTGACCGGGCGCGGCTTCTAAATCGAGCGAAGGATTGAATTTCGCATTCCACTTCTCTGGCGTAGAAAGCGCATACACAATCGCCGTCAAAGCACAGCCCGCGATCGTAAAGCCAAGTAACGGGATCAAGAGCCAGCTCAAATGATCGTCCTGTCCAAATTGCTGCACGCGCTGAATGCCATAAAAGCCCAAAGCGGTGGGAATGGGCAGCAGCCAGCCGATCATGTCAAACAGGCCATGCAAATAAAAGCGATGCAGCCCCAGCGGCCCGCCGATGAAAGCCAGCCAAGCGGCCAAGGTTTTGTTTTTAGTTTTGAACATAAGAGCAATCATTCGGGGGCAGTGGTGTCGCCTGCGCCCAAAGTCTTTTCCATCAGCACGATGTCGCGCCATTGGCCAAACTTCCAGCCGCAGCTTTTGAAAACACCCACATCCACAAAGCCACAAGCCCGATGCACGCCAATGGAGCCCACATTCGCAGAATCACCAATCACCGCCATGGCTTTGCGCACGCCGCCGCGCTCCAGTTGCGCGAGCAGTTCCGTGAGTAGCAGTTTGCCCAAACCTTTGCCAGCCGCATCAGGTGCCATGTAAATCGAATCTTCCACGCTGAAGCGATAGGCCGCACGCGGCTTGAACCAATTGGCATAGGCATAGCCCTGCACCAAGCCGTCCGACTCAATCACGAGCCAAGGCAGCTTTTTCGCCACCACATCCGCACGGCGAGTGCCAAAATCCGCCTCGCTGGGAGGCTCGGTTTCAAAAGTGCCCGTGCCATGGAGCACATGATGCGCATAGATCGTCTGCATGACGGACAGGTCAGTCTCAAGAGATGGGCGGATGAGGATTCTGGGGGCAGTTGTCATAAGGCTATAATGGAAAGCTTTGCAGCGTGTCGCTGGCCGGGTGGCCACAGCGCGTGTCTCAAACGCTGCAAGCACGAGCACCCGGCTCAACATACGTGGATTATCCACACAAGGAACACATCATGGTCGTTATTCGACTTTCTCGCAGCGGCGCTAAAGCCCGTCCGTTTTACAACATCGTCGTGGCTGACAAGCGCACCCGCCGTGATGGCAAGTTCATCGAGCGCATCGGTTTTTACAACCCGATTGCCTCCAGTGGTGAAGAAGGCCTGCGCATTGTTGCAGACCGCATGACCTACTGGAAGAGCGTGGGCGCACAAGCCTCGCCAACCGTTGAGCGCTTGATCAACCAAGCCAAGGCCAAAGCCTAAATTCGTCATGGCAGCCTTGTTGGTTTAAATGGATCGCTGCTAGATGCATCCATTTCTAGAGCCCACACAGCTGCCGCCTGATGCCATCGAAGTCGGCCGCATTGGCGACGCTTGGGGCATCAAGGGATGGTTCAAAATCATCCCGTATAGCGCCTCTCCCGAGGCGCTTTTTTCTTCTAAAAGCTGGTTTTTACTGCCGCCCGAGCCCAGAGCCGGCGTGATGGCTAAAACGCCGCTCTTTAAAACGCCTCAGCTGCTGAAAATCCGCATCGCCAAAGAGCATTCTGATGGCGTGGTAGCGCAAGCCGATGGCGTGGATGATCGCAATACCTCTGAACTACTCAAAAGCTGCCGCATCTTCATCGCCCGCTCCTCTTTTCCAACGGCGGCCAAAAACGAGTATTACTGGATCGATTTGATGGGCTGCGAAGTCGTCAACCGCGAAGGCCTTGTTTTGGGCATCGTCAAAGATTTGATTTCCACCGGCCCACAAACTGTAATCGTCGCGGAGCGCGAGCTAGAAGGCAAAGCCTGCGAGACTTTGATCCCCTTCGTCGATGCGTATGTTGATACCGTGAGCCTAGAAGACAAACGCATTACCGTAGATTGGCAGCTGGATTATTGATTCCAGCGCGCGCCTTCAGCTTGCTCAAAAGCAAACGCCCGCCGAGGCCTTGATCCACACTGCCCCGAACGCGGCACAATCTATCTTCCATGCGTTTTGACATCATCACCCTCTTTCCCGAACTGTTTGCGCCTTTGACGCAAAGCGGCATCATTCGCCGTGCATTTGAAGCGCGGGAAGATGGCAGCAAAGCGGTGAATCTGCATCTCATTCAGTTGCGCGATTTTGCTGAAGGCAACTACCGCCGCATTGACGATCGCCCCTTCGGCGGCGGCCCCGGCATGCTGATGATGGCCGAGCCGCTGGCGCGCTGCGTGGAAAGCATCCAAGCCGAGCGCGCCGCTTTGGACTTGCCCGCCTGCCCCGTGGTGCATTTTTCACCCGCCGGCCAGCCGCTCAAGCATGCTTTGGTGGAGCGATATGCCCGCGCTGATCAGCCTGACGACATCAATCCAGGCGCGATTTTGATTTGCGGCCGTTACGAAGGTCTAGACCAACGCTTCATCGACCGTTTTGTCACCGAGCAGGTGAGTCTCGGCGATTTCGTCCTCTCCGGCGGCGAAATCGCCGCCATGGCCTTGCTTGATGCCATCGCCCGCCTGCAGCCCGGCGTCTTACATGACGAGCAAAGCCACATCCAAGACAGCTTCAACCCCAGCATCGGTGGCCTGCTCGACAACCCCCACTACACCCGCCCCGAAGTCTGGCGCGGCGAGTCTGTGCCTTCTGTATTGCTTTCCGGCAACCATGCCGAAATAGAGAAATGGCGTGTTGCGCAGCGCCAAGCCATCACGCAAGCGCAGCGGCCGGATGTGCTGAAGTCTTGACGTTCTCCGCTTTCTCTTCTGGCGTGACAAATCCTATTGGCCGCTTCGGTGGATCAGGTGGTGTGGCCAAACTGCGCAAAGCATCAAACACCTGCCGCAATTGCTCGCGCGTGGCGCGACTGAAGTTGTCATGGCTCTGAGCAAGCTTTTCAGTTGTACATTCCAGTTCGCTTAGCCGCGCCGCCAAATCTGCATGCACGGCACTGACCTGTCGCAGTTGCACAAAAGCACGAACCACATAAATGCCCATCTCGACCGCCTGCGCAGAAGCCAGCACGTTGGACAGAGCAATCGCGCCATACTCCGTGAAAGCAAATGGCATCGCTTTAGAGAATTTCAGGTTTTGCAGGTGGTCGCAATTTGCGACCACCTCCGCCTTCTCGGAGGGCGTGAGCTGAAACATAAAATCTGAGGGGAAGCGGCTGACGTTGCGCTTGACCTGCTCATTCAATCGCTTGGTTTCCACACCAAAAAGCTGCGCCAAATCAGCATCAAGCATGACCCGCTGCCCGCGAATTGTCAGAATTCGTGCTTCAAGTCGAATGACAAGGGCCTGGTGGTTGACGGATGGATCAAAGGTCATCGCGTCATTTTAACTGATTTAATATACAGTTTTTAAATTGGCGTAGCCATCACGCCAGCTTGTTCAAATCAAAATCGCGTCAGACCAGTGGCTGAAAAAGCTATAATAGAAGGCTTTTCCGATCCTCTGTCCGCCGCGGCGCACTTTGATTCTTTGAATCAAAATAAGTGAACCTGCCGCCCCTAGCGTAGTGGTTACCGATCTGAAATCTGAATGAAAGACCCATCATGGATCTCATTAAAATCCTTGAACAAGAAGAAATTGTTCGTCTAGCCAAAGTCATCCCCGTCTTCGCTCCTGGCGATACGGTTGTAGTCAGCGTGAATGTGGTTGAAGGTACGCGCAAGCGCGTGCAGGCTTACGAAGGTGTGGTGATTGCTAAGCGCAACCGCGGCCTCAACAGCAACTTCATCGTGCGCAAAATCTCCAGCGGCGAAGGCGTGGAGCGTACGTTCCAACTGTATTCCCCACTGATCGCTGGCATTGAAGTTAAGCGCCGTGGTGATGTGCGTCGCGCCAAGCTGTATTACCTGCGTGATCGCAGCGGCAAGAGCGCGCGTATTAAAGAAAAGCTCACGCGCAGCACACCGGCTTCCAAAGCCGCTGCAGCAGCCGCAAAAGCGGCTTAATTGCTGGCGCAGCGCGCATCTTGCTCGCTGCTTTGAAAAACCGCCAACGCGCAAGCCTGGCGGTTTTTTTATGTCAAACATTTGATAAAAATCACCTAAAAGCTCTTATATTTATTAAATAGTTTGCTACGATTTATATAGCAGGCTATTTCCGAATCTTGCCTCCTTTGCCGCCATGAGCACCTTCATTCCATTCAGCAAAATCCCCAACTTCAATCCGCTTGAAGTGCCGATCAAGGCTTGGGATGCGCATTTGCCTGCTGTACCCGCGCATTTGCTCACGCGCGTTGCTTTGCGGGAACGCTTTGCCCAACCACCCGCTTGGCAGCCCGAGGTGCGCGAAGAGCCACGGTTTACGGATCGCGCGCCGCACGACGCCGCCGTGCTGGTGGCTTTGGTGATGCACGATGAACCCACGCTGATTCTCACGCAACGCACCACACATCTGTCCACGCACTCCGGCCAAATCGCTTTTCCTGGCGGCAAGGTGGATGCAGGGGAGACCATGGCGCAGGCCGCGCTGCGCGAAGCGCAAGAGGAAGTGGGGCTGCAAAGCGATTTTGTGCAGGTCATTGGTGAGTTGCCGCGTTACACCACTGGCACCGCATTTCATATCATTCCGGTGGTGGCTCTGGTGCAGCCCGGCTTTGCGCTACAAGCCAATCCCGATGAGGTGGCCGACGTGTTTGAAGTGCCGCTAGCGTTTCTAATGAATCCTGCCAACCACGCTCGGCATGAATTTGAATTCCAGGGTCATCAGCGCGAATGGTTTTCTATGCCTTGGCTGGATACACCCACAGGGAAAAATCGCTTTATTTGGGGCGCGACAGCAGGCATGCTGCGCAATCTCTATCGCTTTTTAGCCGCTTGAAATGCCCGTGCAGGCGGGTTATAATCTTTGGCTTACCGGTAACACCTGCCAGCCGAACAACACTTTCATGGCGGGAATTTAAGGGCTGATTGATCTCCAGCCCGCATTTTGGAAATTAATTGCAATGACACTCATCCGTGTTAAAGATACTGAGCCTTATGAAGTGGCTCTGCGCCGTTTCAAGCGCACCATCGAGAAGCTGGGCCTCCTGACTGACTTGCGTGCACGCGAGTTTTATGAAAAGCCCACCGCTGAGCGCAAGCGCAAGAAGTCGGCCGCCGTCAAGCGCCAATACAAGCGTCTGCGCAGCATGCAATTGCCACCGAAGATGTATTGATTTTCGGTCGCTGGCTTGGA
>JANMDE010000281.1:0-3031 GCA_031376105.1 Variovorax sp.
CAATACCGGGCGCAAAGGGCGCAAAAGTTGCGCAAAAGACGCAAAAAAGACACAGCGTTTTCTTTGCGAAATCACTTCATTGAATGAGGGTCAAAGAAGCAATGCCATAAATTTACCAACACTCGATCTGGTATTTTTTGCGTCTTTTGCGTAACTTTTGCGCCTTTTGCGTCCGGCTGTTCTGTCTTTCTGTCTTCAAGAGCGGTAATCCGCATTGATCTTCACATAGTCATAAGAAAAATCGCAGGTCCATACGGTGTCGGAAGCACTACCGCGACCGAGGTCAACGTGAACGGTGATTTCGGCTTGCTTCATCACCCGAGCACCGTCTTCTTCTTTGTATTGCGCGAGACGCCCGCCGTTTTGGACGATGTGAACGTCGTCTAAGTGCAGGGAGATTTTTGTTTGATCGAGGTCAGCGATACCTGCGTAGCCGACAGCGGCGAGGATGCGGCCGAGGTTGGGGTCGCTGGCGAAGAAGGCGGTTTTGACGAGTGGGCTGTGAGCGATGGCGTAGGCCACTTTTGTGCATTCTTCTTGTACTTTGCCGCCGGTCACTTTCACGGTGATGAATTTCGTTGCGCCTTCGCCGTCGCGCACGATGGCTTGCGCGCATTGTTGTGCGACGCGCAGCATGGCGGCTTTTAAGGTATCAAATTCAACACCACCCCTTATAAAATCTACGTTTATTGCTACCTTATTAGTAGCGATGATGATGAAGCTGTCGTTCGTGGAGGTGTCGCCGTCAATCGTCACGCGGTTGAAGGACTGATCGGCCAAGTCTTTGGCGAGCTGCTGCATCATCTCCTGCGGAATCACAGCATCCGTAGCGAGGAAGCCGAGCATGGTGGCCATATTGGGGCGGATCATGCCTGCGCCTTTGCTGATGCCCGTCACGGTTACCGTCTTGCCTGCAATGCTCACGCGCTCGCTGAAGGCTTTGGGCAGCGTGTCGGTGGTCATGATGCCGATCGCGGCTTGGCCCCAGTTGGCAGGCTGAGCATCTTTCAAGGCAGCGGGAATGGCGGCTTCGATGCGATCATTGGGCAATGGCTCCATGATCACGCCAGTGGAAAACGGCAGCACCTGTTCGGGCGCGATATCGAGCTGGCGAGCCATAGCAACGCAGGTGGAGCGGGCACGCGCCAGGCCATCGTCTCCGGTGCCGGCGTTGGCATTGCCGGTGTTGATGAGGATGGCGCGAATGCCCAAACCCTTGGCCAAATGCTCACGGCAGATTTGCACCGGAGCGGCGCAAAAGCGATTTTGCGTGAACACACCGGCCACGCTCGCGCCTTCGCCCAGCAGCATCACCGTCACGTCTTTGCGATTCGCTTTGCGCACACCAGCCTCCACAACGCCGATGCGCACACCGTTCACAGGGTGCAGCAGTGCGGGATCAGTGGCGGAAAAGTTGACGGCCATGGTGTCTCCTTGAAAAATCTCTGTTCAATCAAATCAGAGTGAATTTTTTAAGCAAAAACGGCCAGTAGCCGTTATAAAAACTGCGTAGTATGCTATTTATTCAATAGCATACTACGATTCTTAACTTAGCTCAACTTCCCGTGGCAGAGCTTGAATTTCTTACCGCTGCCGCATGGGCAAGGATCGTTTCGGCCTGCGCGCGGCATCGCAGAGCCTTGCAAGACTTGCTGCTTGTTGCGCGTTTCTTCATCGAGCGTAGACACCACGCCGCCGTCTTCCGTGGGCGCGGTGTAAGTGACGTTACTGATGTTCTCAGCGCGGTTTTCTAGCTCTTGCGTGGCCGCTTCGATCTGCTCATTGCTTTGAACTTTCACCGTCATAAGAATACGCGTTACCTCGTTTTTCACCATATCGAGCAACTGGCCAAACAACTCGAAGGCCTCACGCTTGTATTCTTGCTTAGGCTGCTTTTGCGCGAAACCGCGCAGATGAATGCCTTGACGCAAATAGTCCAATGAAGACAGGTGTTCGCGCCAATGAGAATCAATGTTTTGCAACAGGACCACGCGCTCAAACTGCGTGAAATTCTCTTGCCCCACCTGGGCGACCTTGGCATCAAAATGCGCATTGGCCGCAGCGATGACTTTTTCTAAAATATCTTCATCGGTGATGGAATCGGATTTTTCCACCATACCCTTCAGATCAAGATCAATCTGCCAATCATTGGCTAATAGGTTTTGAAGCACCGGCAAATCCCACTGCTCTTCCACCGAATCGGCAGGCACGTATTGGCGAACGATATCGGTGAAGCAGCCTTCACGCAGCGCTTTGATCTGGGCGCTTAAGGTTTGCGCATCCAAAATATCATTGCGCTGCTGGTAGATCACCTTGCGCTGATCGTTGCTCACATCATCATATTCAAGCAGCTGCTTGCGCATATCAAAGTTACGCGCCTCGACCTTGCGCTGCGCGCTCTCGATGCTGCGCGTGACGATACCCGCTTCAATCGCTTCACCTTCTGGCATTTTCAAACGATCCATGATCGAAGCTACACGATCACCCGCAAAAATGCGCATCAGCGGATCATCCAAGCTCAAATAAAAACGCGAAGAGCCAGGATCGCCTTGGCGACCGGAACGGCCACGCAATTGGTTGTCAATACGGCGGCTTTCATGGCGCTCGGTGGCAATGATGCGCAAACCGCCCAGCGCCTTGATTTGCTCATGGTCTTTCGTCCATTGCACGCGCAGGCGATCAATTTGGTTTTGCTTGGCCGCAGTGTCGAGCGATTCATCTGCTTCCACAACAGCAATGGCTTTTTCCACGTTGCCGCCGAGCACGATATCAGTGCCGCGGCCCGCCATGTTGGTGGCAATCGTGATCATTTTCGGGCGACCGGCTTGCGCAACGATATCTGCTTCTTTGGCGTGCTGCTTGGCATTGAGAACCTGGTGGGGCAGCTTAACTTTTTCCAGCATGCTGGCAATCAGCTCGGAGTTTTCAATGGAAGTCGTGCCCACCAGCACGGGTTGGCCTGGCTCGTAGCATTCGCGCATGTCGGTAATAGCCGCTTCGTAGCGCTCTTTGCCGGTTTTGTAAACGCGAT
>JANMDE010000425.1:0-2248 GCA_031376105.1 Variovorax sp.
CCCGAAAGGATTCATCATGAAAACACTTATTTCCACACTCATTCTCGGTTTCTGCCTCGCCATCGCTGGCTGCAACACATTCAAAGGGGTCGGTCAAGATATTCAAAAGGCGGGCGAAAAGATTGAAGATGCAGCTAAGAAGAAGTGATCATGCATAAATTCACTGTCCACAAAGGCCTTGTCGCACCGCTAGACCGAGAAAATATCGATACCGACGCGATCATTCCAAAACAATTTTTGAAGCGTATCAGCAAAACAGGCTTTGGCGACAACCTGTTTGATGCAGATCGTTTCCTTGATGCGGGCGAGCCGTATTCAAAGTTGGCGGATCGCAAGATCAACCCGGAATTCGTTTTAAATCAGCCGCGCTACCATGGCGCAAGTATCATGCTGTGCCGTAAAAATTTTGGCTGTGGCTCTTCGCGTGAACATGCACCTTGGGCGATTGAGCAATACGGTTTTCGCGCGTTGATCGCGCCAAGCTATGCCGATATTTTCTTCAATAATTGCTTCAAAAATGGCCTACTGCCCATCGTATTGCCAGACGCCGTGGTCTCCAAATTATTTGATGAAGTGCTTGCCTTCCCCGGCTACCAGCTTACGGTAGATTTGGAAAAGCAAGTGATCTTGAAGGGCGACGGCGAGAACATTCAGTTTGACGTGCAAGCGTTTCGCAAATACTGCCTGATCAACGGCCTAGACGATATCGGCCTCACACTGCGCCACAGCGAAAAAATCAAAGCTTTTGAAGCTGAGCGCTTGGCCACCAAGCCTTGGTTGGCAGCTACGGCTTGATCATTTGTCGATAAATTGCCTCTAGCCGTTATCAATACTGCACAAGCAGCTATCAATTTAGTAGTTCTTCATCATGAAAATCGCAATCCTCCCAGGTGATGGCATCGGCACTGAAATCGTCGCTGAAGCTGTGAAAGTGCTCAAAGCGCTTGATCTTAAGTTTGAAATGGAATCCGCGCTCGTTGGCGGCGCTGCCTATGAGGCGCATGGGCATCCGCTACCTGAAGCCACTTTGAAGCTGGCCAAAGAGGCCGATGCGATTTTGTTTGGTGCCGTGGGTGACTGGAAATACGACAAACTCGATCGGCCGCTGCGCCCTGAGCAAGCAATTCTGGGTCTGCGTAAAAACCTCGGCCTGTTTGCTAACTTCCGCCCCGCGATTTGCTATGAGCAACTTGTTAGCGCCTCGAGTTTGAAGCCCGAGCTGATTGCTGGCCTCGACATTCTGATCATCCGCGAGCTGACGGGTGATATCTACTTTGGGCAGCCGCGTGGCCGTCGCGTGGCCACTGATGGACATTTCCCAGGTGCAGAGGAAGCCTTTGACACCATGCGCTACAGCCGCCCGGAGATTGAGCGCATTGCGCATGTGGCTTTTCAAGCGGCAATGAAGCGAAGCAAAAAAGTCACCAGTGTGGACAAAGCCAACGTCTTGGAGACCTTCCAATTTTGGAAAGATGTGGTCACCGAAGTGGGCCTGCAATATCCAGAAGTCAAGCTTGATCACATGTATGTGGACAATGCAGCGATGCAGCTGGTGAAAGCGCCCAAGGCATTTGACGTGATCGTTACCGGCAACATGTTTGGCGATATTTTGTCTGACGAAGCCAGCATGCTTACTGGCTCGATCGGTATGCTACCGTCTGCCAGCTTAAACAGCAGTAACCAAGGCTTGTATGAGCCCAGCCACGGCAGCGCGCCTGATATTGCAGGCAAAGGCATCGCCAATCCGTTAGCCACGATTTTGAGCGCTGCGATGATGTTGCGTTTCTCTCTGAATCGGCCTGACGCTGCAGAGCGGATTGAAAACGCTGTGAAGAAAGTCTTGGCGCTAGGGCTGCGCACGGGCGATATTTACAGCGAAGTTCAGGCGGGCGAAACGCCGCCGTTGGTGAAGGTCAACACTGTACAAATGGGCGACGCAGTGGTCAAGGCTTTGGCCTGATGGCGTATCGAACAGGCTTTGGCTGTGCATTGACAACATCTGTGCGTCATCCACAACAAGGCTTCAGTTTGATCGAGTTGATGGCGGTCGTTGCTGTGATCGCCATTCTGGCTTTGATCGCACTGCCTTCGCAAATGGATCGTATTGTCAAAGAACAAGTGCTGGAAGGCATCAAGCTGGCGGAATTAGCCACCAAGCGAGTGGATGCCCACTGGACAAACACGGGCAGGTTGCCAGAAAATAATGAGGTACTCGATCTTCCCGTTGCCGAAAAAATTGTGAGCAACC
>JANMDE010000035.1:0-5466 GCA_031376105.1 Variovorax sp.
TGACGCGGCACTTGCCGCTAATACGAAAGTGCGCTGCGCGGCCAAAATCGGCCACGCCAACTGCGCCGATCACAGGCCGGGAATGGCGAGGGAAGTTCCAATCTCAAAGCGCAAACATTGTTGGGTGTAGCTACTGTGGGCGAGCAAAGATCACAAGAGTAGCTGACAGGCCGCGAGTTTGAGGCACAGCGACAGACCGATGTTGGGTATACCCCGTCTGAGGGCAGGCGCAGTGCCGCAAACACGCAGCCGCTCATGCCAAGACAAGATCTCCCAAACGCCCACAATACAACCCACGAAGCCCCTCAATTCACTATAAATACAGTAGCAAACTATGCAATAACTATAAGGGCAATCAGCC
This sequence comes from Variovorax sp., assembly GCA_031376105.1. Classification (GTDB taxonomy): domain Bacteria; phylum Pseudomonadota; class Gammaproteobacteria; order Burkholderiales; family Burkholderiaceae_C; genus JANMDU01. Next base: position 362 of record JANMDE010000035.1, read on the forward strand.
AGAAACGCTTACAAACTAAGCCCGCAAAGCCAATGCAGTGGCCAAGCCGATGTAGCTGCCCGGTGTCATGGCCAGTAGGCGCTCTTTGTCTGCCTCAGGAATAGCCAGCGAGCGAATCAGCGCATGCAAATCTTCTTTGAGAACGACCTTGCCGCGCGTCACTTCATTGAGCTTCTCATAAGCCCCCGCCACGTTGTAGCGCCGCATCACCGTTTGAATCGGCTCGGCCAGCACTTCCCAGCTCGTGTCCAAATCCAGCGCCAGCGCCTCTTCGTTCAGTTCCAGTTTATTGAGGCCAACGAGCAAAGATTGATACGCCAGCACCGCATAGCCCAGCGCCACGCCCATATTGCGCAGTACGGTGGAGTCGGTCAAATCACGCTGCCAGCGTGAGATGGGCAGCTTCTCGCTCAAGTGCTTGAGTAGCGCATTGGCCAGTCCTAAGTTGCCTTCGGCATTCTCGAAATCAATCGGGTTGACTTTGTGCGGCATGGTCGATGAGCCGATTTCGCCCGCTTTCAATCGCTGTTTGAAATAGCCCAGCGAGATGTAGCCCCACACGTCGCGTGCGAAGTCAACAAGAATAGTGTCTGCGCGAGCGACCGCATCAAACAGCTCGGCCATGTAATCGTGCGGCTCTATCTGAATGCTGTAGGGCTGAAAGGCGAGATGCAGATCGTTTTCGATCACGCGTCGTGAGAAGGCTTCCCAATCGATCTCGGGGTAGGCGGCTAAATGCGCATTGAAATTACCTACCGCGCCATTCATCTTGGCCAAGAGTTTGACACTGGCAATACGATCGCGCGCCGCAGCTAAGCGGACCAGCACGTTGGCGATTTCTTTGCCCACAGTTGTTGGCGTAGCGGTTTGCCCATGGGTGCGGCTGAGCATGGGCACGGCAGCAAACTGGTGCGCCATGGCGCGCAGTTTGGTGATCAAAGCATCAAGAGCAGGCAGCAACACCTGCTCGCGCGAGCTGCTGAGCTGCAAAGCATGTGATGTGTTGTTGATGTCTTCACTCGTGCAGGCGAAATGCACGTATTCAGCAGCCGCTTCTAACGCCGCATGGCCATTGAATTGCGCTTTGATCCAATATTCCACTGCTTTCACGTCATGGTTTGTGGTTTTCTCAATCTCTTTGATCGCTAAGGCATCTGCCTCAGAAAAACCACTCACCAAGCTTTGCAGAAACGCGCGCTCAGGCGCTGCGAGAGGCGCAAACTCCGGCAGCCCCGCATCCGAGAGCGCCACAAACCAAGCCACTTCCACTTGCACGCGCCGATGCATATAACCCAGCTCGCTCATGAGCGGGCGCAGGCTGGCGAGCTTGTTGCCATAGCGCCCGTCGAGCGGGGAGAGGGCATTGATGGGCTGAAGGGCTTGGGACATGGGGAAATCTTTGTTTTAAACGTGCAGGGGCGACCCTCTGATTCTAAAAGCCCTACGCACAGCGGGTGTACACAAGCATGGATGTATCGGTTTGCAATTCCAGTTTGCTACTAAATACGTAGCAAACTATACACAATAAATAAGGGCAAAACCCCTTATTTCTTCAAAATATCATTTGCTACGAACTGCTAAACGCATCACGAAGTAACTAAATAATCTGAAATAAAACCAATCGGTACTTAAAAAGAATAATTGGTATATAGTTTGCCTACTGGCTGTTTTGGTATTGACTTCAGCCTAGTGCAGATCTCTAGCGAGCGCTGCGAATCCTCAAACCAACGCTTCAACCCTTGAAAGGAAGCACCATGAAAAAATCTCTTATCGCCCTCGCTTTGGGCATTGGCATGTCGGTCAGCGCATTCGCTGCTGATATCGTTGATACCGCCGTCAAGGCAGGCAACTTCAAAACCTTGGTGGCTGCTGTGCAGGCCGCTGGCTTGGTTGACACCTTGAAAGGCGCAGGCCCCTTCACCGTGTTTGCCCCCACAGATGAAGCTTTTGCCAAGATTCCTAAGGCCACGCTGGATGCCCTGCTGAAAGACAAAGCGGCTTTGTCCAAAATTTTGACCTACCACGTCGTGTCTGGCAAAGTGATGGCCAAAGACGTGAAGGCTGGCATGGTCAAGACTGTGCAAGGTCAAGACATCACTTTGGCGACCACCGGCGGTGTGACCGTTAACGGCGCAAAAGTCGTGGCTGCTGACGTCGCTGCCAGCAATGGCGTGATCCACGCAATCGACACAGTGATCATGCCGAAGTAAGCGAGATCGCTTGTTCGTGAAAAGCTCGCTGCACGCAAGTGCAGCGAGCTTCTTTACTTCAGTTGCTTGGAAGCGCATTCCTTGAGGGAGCACGTCAGGTTGTCCAGCACATCCGATTCCAGATTCCAGCAGTGCCAATAGAGCTGCACAGGCAGCGCAAACTCAGGCAGCAGGTTGACGAATTCACCGTTGTCGAGCCACGGCTGCACCGTGAGCTGCGGCAACACGCTCACGCCCCAACCATCGCGCACCGCGCGCACCTGCGCTTGCGAGCTGGGCACGAAGAGCTGTCGCAAACTCACGCGCTTTAAGCCAAATGCCTTGGCAACGAACTCACTTTGCATGTCGTCTTTGCGGTTGAATGCGATGAATGGCAGTCGGTGAAAATTATGCGCATTCAGGCCGTTTTTAAGATCAAATTGACCTTCTTCCCTTACCGAATATGCGCAAACCGCTACGTAATTCATAGCACCTAAAGGTACCACTTTGCAGCCCCGCATGGCTTGCTTGAGCGTGGTGACGCAGCCAAGCACTTGGCCTTCGCGCAGCCATTCTTGCGTGAAATCTTGATCGTCGGTGATGATCTCCAGCGGCAAACCTTCGCGCACCAAAGGGCCCAGCGCATCCAGCGCCCAAGTGGCGATGCTGTCGGCATTGATCGCAACGCTAACGCGCTCCTCATCTCGCCCGCCCGAACTGCTGGGCGCAAGCTCCTTCAAATCACGCTCCAAATCAGCGCGGAGCAGGCGCATTTGTTTGGTGTGTTTGAGAAGAAGCTGACCAGCCGACGTGGCTTTGAGGGGCCTGCTGCGCACAATCAATACCGTGCCTACCTGCGCTTCCAGTGATCGCAGGCGCTGAGAAACGGCAGACTGAGTGATGGACAAGCGCACGGCAGCCCTCTCAAAACCGCCTTCTTCAACAATGGCGGCCAAGCATTCCAAGGCATCGGGATCGAAGATACTCATTATTAGACTTTCTGATGTTAATGCGAATAGTTTAATTTTGCTGTTAATACAAGTCAAGATGCGGCATCATGCAAACCTATGAAAACAGTTGTTTTAGGTGCCGGTATCATCGGCGTGAGTACAGCCTGGCATTTGCTGCAAGCTGGGCATGAAGTCATTTTGGTGGATCGACAAGCCGAGGCGGCTAGCGAGACGAGTTTTGCCAATGCCGCGCAAATTTCGGTGAGTTATTGCGAACCTTGGGCGAACAAAGATGCGCCCTTCAAAGCTTTGAAATGGATGTTTTCTGACGAAGCGCCGCTTTTGTTTCGTCCGCAATTTCCCCTGGGTGCGGGCTGGCATCAGTATCGCTGGGGCTTGGAATTTTTGGCCAATTGCAACGATGCCGCTTTTGAGCGCAATGTCTCGCAAATCGTGGCGCTGGGGCGCTATAGCCATGCCGCTTTGAAAACCGTGGTCGAACAAACCGGCATTGATTACAACCGTTTGCAAAAAGGCATTGCACACATCTTCACCGATGAACGCGCCTTTCAAGCGGCCCATGAAGCGGCCCAACTCATGCGCCGCCATGGGGTTGACCGCAATGTGGTCAGCACGCAAGAGCTGCTGCGCATTGAGCCTGCTTTCACAAGCTTCGCTACAAACATCGTGGGCGGCACCTACACCGCCAGCGACGAATCGGGTGATGCCCGCGAATTCACGCGGCAGCTCTCAGAGCGCTGCGGTCAACTGAGTGGCACGATGCTGTTTGGCCACGACATTGTGAGCCTGCACAAGCTTGGAAATTCGATAGATTCCGTGTCCCTTCGGGCGCGATCAACAGGCCTAGAGCGGACAATTCATGCCGATGCCATTGTCGTGGCTTGCGGCAGCTATTCAGCGCCACTGCTGCGCAGCGTGGGCGTGAACTTGCCGGTGTATCCCGGTAAGGGTTACAGCGTGACCTTACCGCTCTTGAAGCCAGAAGCTGCGCCGCAAGTCTCTTGTATTGACGATGAAAAGAAAATCGCCATCACACGCTTGGGAAATTTTCTGCGCGTGGCTGGCACGATTGAGGTGGGCGGCTATGACTTGAATCTTGACACGCCGCTGGCTCAAAAGCGCTGTGAGATGCTTTTAAAGCGCATTGAAACCCTGCTGCCCGGCGTGGCCGACACGCGAACGCCCGCCCAAGGCGGCAATCCGCAATACTGGTGCGGCCTGCGCCCCGCCACGCCCACCAATATTCCCTTCATCGGTCAAACCAAGATCAATAAACTCTGGGTCAACACGGGCCATGGCACGCTCGGTTGGACGCATGGCGCAGGCTCAGGCAAAGCGATTGCTGAGCTGATCTCTGGTCGCAAGCCTGAGATGGCTTTTGATTGTTTGGCTTAAGCCGCCCGATTTTCAATCTGCATCTGCGATCGAATCCGCTGTCGATTCAGAAGCGGATTGCTGCAACGCCCACATCGCCGCATATCGCCCTTGGCTCGCAAGAAGCGCAGTGTGCGTGCCGCGCTCAACAATGCGGCCAGCGTCGAGCACGAGGATTTCATGCGCATCGACCACGGTGGACAAACGGTGGGCGATCACCAAGGTTGTTTTGTTGGCAGACACGCCTTGTAGCTCGGCTTGAATAGCGCGTTCGTTGGTCGTATCTAGCGCTGACGTGGCTTCGTCGAAAATCAGAATCGGCGGGTTTTTGAGCAGGGTGCGGGCAATGGCCACACGCTGCTTTTCGCCGCCGGAGAGCTTCAAGCCGCGCTCGCCCACCATGGTGCCATAGCCCTTGGGGGTGGCGCTGATGAAATCATGAATGCGGGCGGCTCGGGCGGCATCGTGCACTTGCGCGGTCGTTGAGCCTGGTTTGCCATAGGCGATGTTGTATTCAACGGTATCGTTGAAGAGCACGGTGTCTTGCGGCACGATGCCGATGCTGGCGCGC